>SLLM01000164.1 GCA_007134055.1 Ectothiorhodospiraceae bacterium
CCTGCCTGTGCGCGATACCTTCGTGGACATGGTCGGCGAGCGTGGGGAGCGCCTGCTCGAACGACTGCTGGAGTTGGTTGAAGAGCACGAAGAAGGCTGATCCGACGGTTTGCGGGCGTCCACCTGCGGGTGGACGCCCGCGGTTTCCTTCAGGGGATGCCATGGCTGTGCAGGAATCATCAATGCTGGAGTTGGGCACCGAGGCCCCGGCCTTTCGGCTGCGGAGCACCGATGGAGCCATCGTGGCGAAGGACGACTACGCCGATGCGCCGGCCCTGCTGGTGGTGTTCATGTGCAATCATTGCCCCTTCGTCAAGCATATTGCACCGCAGCTGGCCAGCTTCGCGCGGGAGTTTCAGCCCCGGGGGCTTGGCATGGTCGGTATCAACAGCAACGACGCCGAACGCTACCCGGACGACAGCTTCGACGCCATGGTTGCGGAGAAGGCCCGGATCGGATATCCCTTTCCCTATCTGCATGACCCGGATCAGAACGTCGCCCGCGTCTACGGTGCGATCTGCACGCCGGATTTCTTCCTGTTCGACGAGGACCGTCGCCTGGTCTATCGTGGCCGTTTCGATGGCAGCCGCCCCGGTGGCCGCATTTCACCGAGCGGGGATGACCTGCGGGAGGCGGTGACGGCGGTGCTTACCGGCAAGGAAGTCCCCGAAGAGCAGCTGCCAAGCGTCGGCTGCAGCATCAAGTGGAAACCCGGGAACGAACCGGGCTGATGGTGCTGCGCGCCGCCCGGCGTGGCGCCGATGCCATCAGGCCTGGCTTCAGGTCCTGAGGCGTTTCCGTAGCGTCTCGTCCTGATTCAACCGGGCGAGTTCATCCTCCGCCGGCAGCTGTGGCCGGTCGCGTTCCCTGTCCACGACGCAGAGGAAGCCCAGAGGTTCGGAGCCGGTCGCGTGAAACTGGTGCAGACTGTGGGATGAAATGAACACGCAGTCATGCACGGACACGGACTCGACCCGGTCCCCGAGGATTACCTCCCCTTCGCCCCGGAGAATGACTACCGCGTGCGGATGCTCATGGCGCTCCAGCGACGAGTAGCCTCCCGGCTGAACCTCGAAGTATCGAGTCAAGAAATTCAGGCGCTGCTCGTCGTCCCCGTCGCCGAGAAGGGTCTGGCGGGTGATGTCACGGAAGCCCGTTCCTTCCGTCTTGTACTCCTTGAGAGGAACGTCCCAGCGAAAATTCCGTGCGCGAATGATCTTTGCCATGATTCCGGTATGGTTCGGGTCCCGTCGTGTGCGCGATCGGAACACAGGATGTGCCCCGCCGTTTCAGCGACCGAGGGCCTGAAGCAGATGGCGCGTGGCTGCGGTTATGTCGCCCTGGGCATACAGGCTGCCTCCGATCAGCACCATGGTATCGGGCCCGTAGCGCCGGATCCAATCCGGAGCGTCGCCCACGCTCATGCCTCCACCAGGCGTTGGCAGTGCTGTGCGCAAGCCCCCGAGCGGCTCCCGAAGCCGCTGGTTTATGGCCTCGCAGGTTTCCAGACTGAAACCGAAACGCCCGCCGACGTTGGGATAGATGGAGGCATCCGCCCCGGCGATGCGAAACAGGGCGCCCAGTAGCAGGTCCGGCGCGATGCCGTGCGAGTTCCGGAAACAGGCACCGGTGAGTGCCGGGTGCGCCATCACTGCCAGCCCGAACTCATCGCGCGCCCAGCGGATGCTGTCCAGCCCGCATATCCACGGGCTCAACAGTACACCGAAACAGCCGGCATCCCGGGCCGCGGCGAGGCGGTCTGCCAGGCGCTGGGGCGGTGCGGTGGCGTTGGGGAAGTAGAGGGTGCGGCCGTCGGCGAGGGCATTGGCGCGTGTCACTGCCTCCTGGCACGCCTGCAGGCGTTCACGATAGGGTGCGCAAGGCTGGTTGGCGATGCCATGGTCATCCTTGACGATGTCGACGCCGCCCAGTGCGAACCGGTAGGCAAGCTCCGCCAGTTCGTGCGGCGCCGTGCCTACGGGCTTGAGGGCGGTGCAGGTCAGCGGCAGGCTGGGGGGAACGCAGAGCCTGGCCCGCATGCCACTGATGCCGTGGGCCGGGCCGCCGAACTGCCGCAGCAGTTCCTCCGGCCAGTGCACGGCGTCCAGCCGGATGCCGTCCTGCAATGAAATGTTGCCGAACAGTGTGTTGAGCAGCTGGCTCAGCTCGCCGCCGGCCAGTTCCGGGTTATAGAGGATCCTGCAGTGCCAGCGCTCTTCGGAGTCTGGTTCCAGCCTTACTACATCGCCGACCCAGTTCCGCCGGATCCGCTCGCTGACGTGATCATGGGCCAGTTCCACCGTCTGTTCCAGGGCGATGCCGTACGCCTTGCGGACCGCAGCTTCCCGGGATGCGCTCCGGATCGTGTAGTCGACCGCAATCGCCCGTTGCGGGCCGTTGTCCATTGTCATGGCTGGACCTGTTTCCGTGATCAGCGCTCGATGCGCTCGGCGATACGAACCTGATTGCCACCGGACTGCCGGGCCAGCAGACGGGCGCTGTCCGCCGCCGCCAGAAGTTCGTCCGGTTGCTGCGCCTGTTGCGGGAAGGCGGCGATGCCGACGGATGCACTGGGGGCCTCCGGAATCCGTCGCCTGCTGGCGATGGTCAGCCCCCGGATATCCGGGAGCAGCGCCTCGGCCCGCCGCCGGGTGTCCTCCAGGTCCGCTTCCGGCATCACGACCAGGAACTGGCCGCCCTCGGTGCGGCAGCAGATGTCCGATCCCCGGAAGGAGGATTGCAGCAGGCCGCCCACTGCCTGGAGCAACCGGTCCCCGTTGACCGTGCCGTGTACCTGATTGAAGCGGGTGAAGCCGTCCAGATCGACGCTGATCAGCCCTAGAGGGTTGCTGTTCCGGCGACACCGATGAAACTCGCGGGGCAGGGTGTCCACCAGGTAGCGGCGATTGAACAGTCCTGTCAGTGGATCGCGCATCGCCCGGCTGCGTGCCTTCACCCGCAGCCGCAGCCCCGCCAGGGCCAGGGCCGCCACCTGGACGACGCTGCGACAATCCTCCGACAGTGGTTCAAGGCGGCCGTCGGACGCCCAGATCCGCACCTCGCCCAGTTCGAGTCCCAGGGACTCCAGCGGCAGCGACAGGCTCTGGTCCGCCGCGCAGTTCTGCAGTTCTTCCAGCAGGGACGCCGGTCGCCGATCCTCCAGGTGCCGGTGCAGGCCCTGGACGCCGTCCACCCACTGCTGGTCACGCTGCCACACAGCGACCACCGCGGGAAGATCCCCCTCGTCATTCTGCAGCAGGACGGCGCCGCGACACTCCCCGGTGATTCGCCGCAAGGCTGTACAGAGGGATTCAAGCACCGCGTCGGTGCCGATACTGGTGCCGATCCGCACAAGGCCGTCCGCAAGTCCGGTGGCCGCACCGGCTTCCATGGAGAGTGCGCCGTCGCGCTGTCGTGCCAGGCGGGGGGCGGTCCGGCGCAGGTCGTGAATCGCCGCCTGTGCCCTGGCCTGTGCCGATTCGGCCTCGTCGATCAGCCGCTCCCAGTCGTGTGGATTCCCGGCCATCTATTCGTCATCCCCTGATGTGCTTCTGCCCGGGGAACTGCCCGGGCGCCGGACGGCACGATCGTAGACCTTGATCGCGGTAAACGGCGACATGATAAACAACAGTGCGCCGATGATGGCGACAACCGCCATGCCCCAGCCGGGCATGCGCGGCAGCAGCCAGGCGGCCGCCAGGTACAGCACGGCCACGTATGCGGCGATCACCGCAGCCGCGATGATGACGCCGATCAGCACGCGTCTACCCGTTTCGGGAGGCATCGCCGCTGCTCATTCCATCACGAAGCAGGGCCGAGATGCGGCCGAGGAACGGCCACGCCACGAGGGACTGGGTGAAGCGCATGGTGGAGTTCTGGGACGGATCGGTGAGCACGCGGGCGTTGAGTTCCGTCGTGATCCCGGTCAGGGCCATGATCTCCTCCTCCAGCCACTGCATGGCCTCCATGGGCATCATTCCGTCCACGTGGATGACGTTGACCTGCCGTCCCCAGTACGAACTGGGAACGCTGGCCAGCATGAACGGCTGGGCGTCGAGCTGTGTCAGCGCGTTCAGGTTGACGGGCAGGTTCAGTGCCGGCAGCGGCAGCTCCGTCGGGCTGACGATGATCTCCATATGGTAACAGTTGGCCGGGAGGGCGCCGTCGTACTGTTGCTGGGCAAGGGCCGAGAGGTGGCTTTCGTGGATCTTGATGACCACGTCGGCGCGCACCTTCTGAAAGTCGATCCACTCCCTGTATGCCTGATCCCGGCGCTCGATCTCCGCTTCGAGCTCGGTGGGATCGTAGCCGCGAAAGAAGACGTCCCGCTCGAACTTCCAGCGCCACTTGACTTCGCGATCGGAATCGACGAACAGGGTGAAATCCAGCAGGGGCAGGTTCTGTTCATAGAGGGCGTGCAGTCCCTCGATCACCACCACCGGTGCCGGACGAACGATCTGGGGCGCGTCGAAGCAGCCGGTTCCGTGATTGTAGACGGGGATCTCCACTGCCTGGCCCTGCCGCAGGGCACACAGATGCTCATGCACCAGTTCGAGGTGGTTCACTGCCGGATCCAGGGGCAGGCGGCCACTCCTGCGCCGCTGGGCGCGATCCTCGGTGTGATAGCCGTCCAGGGCAATGGAGGTAACCATGTCGTTGCCAAGAAGGCGGCGGATGCCGTGGGTGTAGGTGGTCTTGCCGGAGCCGCTGTCGCCCGCCACGCCCAGGAGGATCGGCCGCTGCGCGCGGCGAAGCTGCGCCCGCAGGTCGGTCTGACCAACCTGCCGGTTGGCTTCGGGATGGTTCATTGCCGGGCTCCTCCGGAGCGATGATTGCGAGTGCCTGTCGCGGTGGGTATGCCGGTGGCCGGCCGGATCCCCGGCATGCCGCCGGCATACGGAATTCGGCTCCGCCGTCCTGACTGCGCCACCGCCTCATTGTGGCTGTCGGTGCGGGGCTGTCAATCGTCGCCCGGTCCCCG
>SLLM01000092.1 GCA_007134055.1 Ectothiorhodospiraceae bacterium
CGACCATAGCAAGCGGGAACCACCCGACCCCATTCCGAACTCGGAAGTGAAACCGCTTAGCGCCGATGATAGTGCCGCCTCGCTGTGGTGCGAAAGTAGGTCATCGCCAGGCGCCTACAACCAAACCCCCGTCGGCATCCAGCATGCCAACGGGGGTTTTCTGTATGCGTGCGAAGAAGAAGACTTCGCTTGCCACTGCAGACACCCGGAGGCCTCGGAAAGCGTCCGGTGACTCGCCCTTCCGCCTGAATCCTGTTGCAGGTCACAGGTAATCGGCTCGCCTGATCGCGCAGGGCGATACCCGCGGGACGTTTCCTGTGCCTGCTATCCGGAGGCACCATACCCCTCAAACAAGCGGCTGGAACCAGGGGAGCCCCCCGTGCGTATGTATCCCTGACGGGTACTCCGCACCATGGCCGGGAGCACGCGGGTTCGTTTTCTGATATCCGGTGCGCGATGCACCAATGGAAGGCGTTCGGCGACGGCACCCGATGACATTCGGGGGGCATCAGGGAGTATCGTCCTGTGCTCAGGACAAGGGACGTTGCGTCGTGCCCCATACAGTATCTGTCTCAGATAGGAGACAGAGGAAAAGTTCTTTTTAAACAATTTATTAGGAGTATAATGCACTAAACCGGCTTTTTTAGTGTTGCAGATCAACGACAGTTTTTCTCCCTCCTGCCCCGTTCCGCAGTGTCTGCTGTGTGTGTAACCGGGCTGTGGCCTAGGTTCTGGAGTCCTGGCCTTATTCTTGCTACCTTCCGGTGTCGTAGTTCTTTTCTACAATAATCCGATGTCGAGTCCGGACTGGAAGGCGTTTCCTCCGTTCCACTCCCGTCGATGCGTTTGCGAGGGCACCGCAGATGAACGACCTGTCGTCAGTGTACGGCCATGCTTTGCTTGCTCAGCTTGCTGACAACCCCGCCTCCCGGCAACTTGCCTTCCGATTAAGACACCAGGTGTACTGCAAGGAACGAGGCTTCGAACCTGACGACCGCTATCCCCTCGGCCTTGAAAGGGACGAGCACGATGACCGGGCTCTCCACATCCTCGTCCGGAATCGGCGATGCGGAGCACCGCTCGGAGTCTCCCGTGTCGTGCTGGATGATCCCGATGGAGGGACACCCCTGCCGGTGGAAACGCATGGTTGCACCGAGGTGAGGGAGCGCCTCGAGCGGCTGCGGATGATGGACAACGTCAAGGTGGCGGAGGTCTCGCGCTTTGCTGTGACCCGCAACCTGCGCCGTATCATGGAACTGCAGCGGGGCATAGGCTCGGTGCACGTGTCGATGGGCGTGGTTGCCATGATCTTTGCGCAGAGCTGGCGTTATGGCGTCACGCACTGGATCGGCCTGCTGGACGCCTGTCTGCCGCGTTTCCTGCGTCGACTCGGGATTGGTTGTCAGCCGATCGGTTCAGTCATCGAGTTTCGTGGCACCCGGCAGCCCGTCATGGCTGACCTGCGGGATGTCTGGGAGGGGGTGGATCGGCGAAACCCGGAGCTGACCCGGCTGGCGGAGAGGTTCGCGGGCGAGGGCCCGATTCCCCGCCGGAAGCCGAGCCGGCCCGCTGCCAACGTGGAGATGCAGGCGGTTCAGGCGGGCGTTGCCTGAGGCCGGCCAACCCGCCGGTCCGGGCGGGTACTGATCGACACGAGTGGAAAACGCGAATCAATCCGTGGCTCCCTGGGAGAGTGACGCTTCCGTTTCCCGAACCTACGGGTGATCCGGGTCGGTTTCGGTCCGTTCGGAGCGGTAGCGCCCGGGCGCCAGAATGCCCTGCGGGTCCAGCGCATGGCCCAGCCGGGCCATGACCCGGTTCCATGCCGGTGCGCTGGTCCGGTTGATATGCTCCATCTCGTGACTGCCCAATCGATAGGGGTAGTATCCGGCGTTGAGCAACTCGTCGAGCACTTCCCGGTGACATGCCAGCGCACGACCGTCCTCCCCTGGTATGTCACGGTCGTAGTGGAGGGCGATGATGCAATCCAGGGCCCGTTCCGATATCACGGTCATGGAAATCATGGGCTCGAACCCGTGCCGGTCGAAAACCCCCTCCACGAGCGCATTCAGGCGCAACGCGTGACTGCCTTTCAGTGGTGCCACGGGAGCACACCACAGCAGACCACAGCGATCGCGGTCCGGGTCGGGTGCACTGGGCACTCCGCCCGCCTGTCGCCAGTACAGGCTTTTCAGCATTGCATCGGTGGGTATGCCGGTCTTGATGCCCATGAGGGCGCGCAGCAGTTCGGTGATGCGTTTGATCGGAGCGCTGGAAAGGACTGCCAGTGGGGTTGTCAATCGTTCCATTAACGCAAGTTTGCGATCATCGAGAAAGCGAATCTGACGAACCTGTACCTTGCTGCGGAGTGTCCGGCGAATCTCCCGGCGCGCCAGTGCCACCTGTGCGCGGGTACCATACAGCCCGCCGGAGAAGCTCCAGGGTCCGGCGCCGGAGCGCTCCAGGTAGCGATCGACGTATTCCCGGGACAGGGGTGTGCGCCCACCGGTCTCCTGCCACGGAAAGGTGGCGTTGAGGGCGCTGTAGATCTTGAAGGCGTTGCCGATATGCACCGCGCTTTGCACGAATCCCCGCCGCCGCAACTCGCGCAGCGCGGTGACGCAGCCGTGCAGGTCGTCCTCCCGTGCCACGGTCACGTGGAAATACTGGAAATACTCCGGCTTCGGCATCAGCCATACCGTCATCGCCGTTACGATGCCCAGGTTCGACTGAGAGAACAGGCCGTCGAGATACGGGCCTACCCCCCACCGGTAGGCGTCCTTCGCCGTGGCGTTGTCGAACCGCCCGAACCCCGTATGCAGCAGATCGCCATCGGCCGTCACCACCTCGAGCGCGCAGACGTGGGCGAAATGGTCCGCGTACGGGGTGTGTCCGAAGCCGCGTTCGATGTAGTTCGCAAGGACGCTGCATTCGCTGCTCGAACCCGTGACGTCCAGCCAGTAATGGCCACCCTCGGCTTCCAGGAAAGTCGCAAGTTGTCCCTGGGAGACACCCGGTTCCACCGAGACGGTCCCCAGTTCCGCATCGTGCTCACGAATGCGATCCAGGCGGCTCAACCTGAGGACGACGCAGGCGCCGCGGTCGGGTGGAAGCGTGCCATACCCCCAGTTCCGCGCGGTACTGACCGTGTACAGCGGGATCCGGTGGCGGGCGGCGATACGCACGCACTCCTGCACTTCCGTGACGGTACCCGGTGTGAGCTCGACGGCAATCCGGGAATCGTGAGGGAACGTGTGTCCCAGTGTCCCGTCCGCCGGTCCACGGTCACGCAGGACGTGGCCATCCCCCAGGAGCCGGGCCCACTCGCCGATTGCCTTGTCGAGAGGGAGGGCGCTCTGGTGCGGAGATGTCATGGCGTTTCCCTGGGCAGGGGGTTGATTTGCGATCGGAGTGCCATCCCCTTCGACGCCGGTAACGTCGCGTTGCTCGGGGACGGGTCAATCCGGCGGCCAGTGTACCGTGAGGCGGGGACGTCAACGAAAGAAAAAGGCAGCCCTGGAACAGGGCTGCCTTGCAGATGCCATAACAGCAGGTACTGAACTGGCGGTCTTTCGCCTACTGCTGGTTGCTGCGACGCCGCCGCATGGCGAAGCCGAGGGCGAGCAGGCCAACACCCGCCAGGGCCAGCGTGGCGGGCTCCGGCACGGTGCTGATCCGGAACTGGCCGTCGGCAGCCGAATACAGGGTTACCAGCCGGCCGTCATCGTCGAGCGTGTTCCCGTCGGCGAAGGTGTTTCCGGGGAACGCCTTGTCGAGCTGCTCCCGCAACGAAGGAATGGCTCCACTGGCCAGGGACAGGGTGCCGGTGGCGAAGCCGAAGAGGAATTCCTGATCCAGATCCAGTGTGCTGAAATCATCTCCTAACGCGCCGTTGTTATCCTTGAAGAAGTAGCCTTCCGCGAAGTAGGTGGCACGGGTGTCCAGGCCTGAGAATCCGTCCGGGGCGCCGGTAACCTCAAGAAGCTGGGAGCCGCCACCGATGATCTTGAACTCGGCGATCCGGGTGCTGCCCTCTTCGCTCTCAAATCCGCCGGAGAAGAGCTCCAGGGTGCCATCGGTAAACGTGGCGCTGCCGGTTGCCAGATCGCCCTGCCCGCTGCCACTGAACGAAGCGAAGATGTCGGCATTGGTCACTTCGTTGGAGCCGACTCCATCCTTGCCGGTGATCTCGGCGTATCCCCACTGCTGCAGGGTGAACTCGGTGCTGTCGCCGTCGAATGTGTTCTCTGCGTACACGCCACCCAGATAGTTGAGATATTCGCTGACGTGTACGGCATTCGCCCCGCCGTCCCCGGTGGGGTCGAAGTAATACGAGAGAAATCCGGCGTTCGCGGTGGAGGAAAGGGCAACCGCCCCACCTGCAACTGCCACCAGGAGACTGTGCTTGATATTCATCATGCTGCCCATCCTTTCCGTGAAGTGTCCCGAGGTTTAATGCAAGAACGTTGCCATATGATATTTCCATTTTAATATCAAGTAGTTGAAGTTATTCCCTGGTGCCACTGCTGGTCCGACGGTCGATGGATCCCGCCGATCGTAAAGGGGGCTGACGGTTTTCCCGTTTCCAGAAGGCACCCTGGCGCTGAAAAGCGGTACACAGGCACGTTCCTGCATGCGCCGCGAGGGGCGGGTCAGGCAGCCGTGAAGGCCCTGACAGACAGGCACGGCGCGGCTTTCGCGGTTTGCTCCAGGTCCCGGATGTGGGGGGAGGTGCACTGTCGGTGTTTCCGTTGCGGAACACATCGGGCTGTAAAGAATTTCGACGATTGTTGCCGGATAAGGCCTTTCATATGTAAAGAATGGCGACTGCCAGGCATTCGCCACGGGCTGCCCGGTGACCGTGCCGGTCGGGTGTCATGCCCGGCGTGTCGTGCATTGAATCGCATGCGTGGGTGGTCGGAAGGTGGAGAGATCAGGAGACCCCCGCCCTCTCGGTTGGGCGTTCCCGGAAAAGGCTCAG
>SLLM01000247.1 GCA_007134055.1 Ectothiorhodospiraceae bacterium
CCCCTGGGGTATAGGTGGCACCGCAGGCTTCGCAGGAGTCGCCATATTGATCGGCCGCGCCACAGCGAGGGCATTCACCCTTGATGTACCGGTCCGGCAGGAACATGTTCTCCACCGGATCATAGGCCTGCTTGATGGTGCGGCTGGTGATGTGTCCGGCCTCTTTCAGGCGGCCGTATATCAGCTCGGCATAATGACGGTTTTCATCGGAGTGCGTGGAGTAGTAGTTGTCGAACTCGATCAGGAAGTCGGCGAAGTCCCGGCGATGTTCCTCACCGATACGCTCGATCAGCTCCTCTGCGGAAATGCCCAGTTCCCGCGCCTTCAGCATGATCGGCGTGCCATGGGCGTCGTCCGCGCAGACATAGATGCACTCGTTGCCACGCAGCTTCTGGAATCGCACCCAGATGTCCGTCTGGATGTATTCCACCAGGTGGCCAAGATGAATCGGGCCGTTGGCATAGGGAAGGGCGCTGGTCACCAGGATCTTGCGTGTCATGAAACCTCGTCTCGACGGTGCCGACCGGAAAGCCGCTCAGTATGCCAGATTCCGGCCCTGGAATTCTGCCCGCGGTGGCGGGAGCGCGGCCCGGCGGCATTCGCCGGCCCATACGGCCGCCGCTTTGCGGTACAGTCGCTGCCATGTCGAACCGGAACCGCTATTTCGTGACCGTTGCCAGTGGCTTCGAGGAGCTGCTGGCGGATGAGCTGACCAGCCTCGGTGTGACGGATTGTGTCCCCGCACGAGGCGGGGTGCGGGCCACGGGAACGTTGCAGATAGCCTACCGCATATGCCTGTGGTCCCGCCTGGCCAACCGGGTGTTGCTGCCGTTGCTGGAGGCGGAGGTGGGCGACGGGGACGAACTCTACGCGGCCACCCGGCAGGTGGACTGGCTTCGTCACCTGGGAGCCGACAGTACCCTGGCGGTGGATTTCGGCGGGGTGCGACCGGTGGTGTCCCACACCCGGTACGGGGCCCTGAGGGTGAAGGATGCGATCGTCGACTCCATACGCGATACCGTCGGCGAGCGGCCTTCCGTGGACACCGGGCAGCCGGATGTGCGGATCAATGCCTTCCTGCTGGAACGCCACCTTACCCTGGCGGTGGACCTGTCCGGGGACAGCCTCCATCGCCGCGGCTATCGGACTCCCGGGGTGATGGCGCCACTGAAGGAAAACCTGGCGGCAGGCATACTGCTGCGGGCGGAGTGGCCGGCTGTCGCTGCGGCCGGCGGCGGATTGCTGGACCCCATGTGCGGGTCCGGTACATTCCCCATCGAAGCCGCCTGGATAGCGGGCGACGTTGCTCCCGGACTGCTCCGGACCCGGTTTGGTTTCTATGGCTGGCGCGGCCATGAGGACCTGCTCTGGAAGGATCTGCTGGACGAGGCACTGGAACGGCAGGAAACCGGCCTGCGGCGGCTGCCGCCCATCGTGGGTTATGACAAGGACGCCGACGCGGTCCGTCAGGCCCTGGCAAACGTGGACCGAGCCGGGCTTCGCGGGCAGGTGCACGTCGAACGACGGGAGCTGGAGCGTGCCGGGCCGGTAGGGGAGACCCCCGGCCTCGTTGTCGTGAACCCGCCCTACGGTGAGCGTCTGGGGGAGGGGGAGAACCTCGCGCCGCTGTATGCACGGTTGGGGGAAACCCTGCGCGGCCGGTTCCCCGGTTGGCGGGCGATGGTGCTCTCGGGCGCCGGGTTTCCCCTTGGTCTGCGCCCGGACCGGACCTGGCAGGTACGCAACGGCCCGATCCGCTGCCGCCTGGAGCGCTTCGAGCTTCATGGCGACGAGGGTGGTCGCGAGGAGGTGGTACCGCTGATCAACCGCATCGCCAAGAACCGGCGGCGACTGCGTTCCTGGCTGCGGAGCAGCGGCACCGGTAGCTACCGGGTCTACGACGCGGACATACCCGAGTTCTCCCTGGCCGTGGATCTCTACCACACGGAGGAGGAGAACGACTGGCTGCATGTGCAGGAATATGCGCCGCCGGCCACGGTGACGCCCGGCGATGCCGCGCGGCGGTTGCGCCTGGCACTGGCCGCGCTACCCGCTGCTTGCGATGTCCCGCCCGCACAGCTCGCGTTCAAGGTCCGCCAGCGCCAGAAGGGCAGTGAGCAGTACCGTCCGCAGGGCCGACAGGGCCGCTTCCTCACCGTCCGGGAAGGGGTGGCCCGGCTGCGGGTCAACCTTACCGACTACCTGGATACCGGTCTGTTCCTTGACCATCGGAAGGTACGCGCCTACATCGGCGAGCAGGCGCAGGGACGGCGCTTCCTCAACCTGTTCTGCTACACGGCGGCCGCCACCGTGCATGCTGCCCTGGGAGGTGCCGCCGGGACCGTGAGTGTGGACCTGTCACGGACGTATCTGGACTGGGCCGACGCCAATCTGCGGCTCAATGGGCTGCCGACCGACGGCCGCAACCGGCTCGTCCGGGCGGATTGCCTGGAGTGGTTGCGCCAGGTGCCGCGGCAGGAGGGCCCATTCGACCTGATCCTGCTGGATCCGCCCGGTTTCTCCAACTCAAGCCGCATGCACGCCACCCTCGACGTGCAGCGGGATCAGGAAATGCTGGTGGACGCGGCCATGGCGCTGCTGGCGGCGGATGGCGAGCTGGTCTTCTCGAACAACCGGCGCCGGTTCCGGCTCGATCCGGCATTGCCCGGGCGCTACGCGGTGACGGATCGAAGCCGCTGGTCCATCCCGCCGGACTTCGCCCGCAATCCGCGCATCCATCACTGCTTCAGCATTCGTCACCGCGACGCCGGGCCCTGATTGCGGCAACCCGCTCGCGCCAGGCCTGCAGCCTGTCCTCGTAGAGGTCGAGAATGCAGGGAACACAGCCACTGCCGCAGCACTCATCCGGCTCCGGTTTCTCCGGTGGGGGCGGCAGCGTTTCATCCCGAGAGCTGACCATACGTCCTCAAAGGTTCGTCAAGGCTCGTACCGGAGCGAATCACCCAGCCGGATCAGTCCGCCTTCGAGGATACGGGCGGTAATGCCGCCGTGGCCGCGCATGGCGTTGTAACCGCCGGGTCCGAGCGCCTCCTCCATCCGGGCGCAAGGAACACACAGATCGGTGAACTCCAGCAGTGCCTCGCCGACGCGGAAGCGCTTGTCCTTCAGGGCAAGCAGGTTCAGTCCGGCAATGGCGATGTTTCGCCGCAACAATGCCGGGTCCGGGGGCGTGGTTCCCACCAGGGCGCCAAGCGCCGCGACATGCTCCTGCTGGATCAGGGTGACCTGCCGCTTGCTTCCCGGGCTGGCACCGTAGTGGTCGCCTTCCAGGTGGCGATCCGTCAGCGCCTGGACCTGTTCCAGCGGCTGCACGGCAGCGCGTCGGGCCGGCCGCACACCGATCCAGGTCACGCGCCCGGTCTGGGGAAGTGTCTCGAGCAGGGTATTGAGGCTCACCATCGTGTCGGGTACTCCAGTCGCGGTGTCGCGTCCGCCCATGTACAATCCCCAGCCTCCGGCAGGCTTGACTACAGGGCACGGCGCGGCAGCATGGCTATCAAATCGGATAAATGGATCCGCCGCATGGCAGCGGAACACGGAATGATCGAACCCTTCGAGCCCGGCCAGGTTCGGGAAGCCCCCGGCACCGGCCGGATCATTTCCTACGGCACGTCGAGCTACGGCTACGACGTGCGCTGCGCCGACGAGTTCAAGATATTCCACAACATCAACTCGGCCATTGTCGACCCGAAGCGCTTCGACGAGAAGAGCTTCGTGGACCTCAAGGCGGATGTCTGCATCATTCCGCCCAACTCCTTTGCCCTGGCGCGCACGGTGGAATACTTCCGCATTCCACGCAGTGTGCTCACGGTATGCCTGGGCAAGTCCACCTACGCCCGTTGCGGGATCATTGTCAACGTGACGCCGCTGGAACCGGAATGGGAGGGGCATGTGACCCTGGAGTTTTCCAACACCACGCCGCTACCGGCGCGGATCTACGCCAACGAAGGCGTTGCGCAGATGCTGTTTTTCGAGTCCGACGAGATCTGTGACGTGTCCTACAAGGACCGCGCCGGCAAGTACATGGGGCAGCGGGGGGTGACCCTGCCCCGCTCCTGAGACCGGACAACGCTTCCTGAAAGGCCTGGCAACCCGCCGCGAGGTTGGTAACGGCCTGCGCACCGCCTCACAGTTCGTGGTACCCGGATCGCCTATCCTGACCGGCGCGGGGAAGCGTAATCGGTGGCAACGTTCATGGCAGGCTCCTTTCGACCTCTATTCGTGATTGTCCTGCTCCTGGCGATCACGGCATGGCCGGTTCCCGGCTGGGCCCAGACGGCGGCGCGGGCGGCCGTGGCGTCCAGCCTGGAGCCGGTCATGCATGAGCTGGTGGCGGTCTACGCCCGGGAGACCGGGCAGCGTCTGGAGCCACGCTACGCCGCTTCCGGCCGACTGGCGCTGCAGATCGCTGCGGGCGTGGCCGCTGACGTATTCATTGCCGCGGACCGCGATCATGTGGCCTGGCTTCGGGAGCAGGGCTTCATCAACGCGGACGGACAGTCATTCGCCACGTCGGGCCTGGCCTACTTCGTCGGCGATGGCGGCGCACTGACCGCCACGGAGGGCCTGGACAGCCTGGGACGTGCCCTGGATCGCGGCACGCTGGGCCGCTTCGTCATCGCCGACCCGGATCACTCCCCCCACGGGCGGGCCGCGCGCGAGGTCCTGCTGGAAGCGGGGCTCTGGTCCGCCCTGCGCAATCATCTGGTGCTGGCCGATGATGCCGCCCAGGCCGCGCGCTTCGCCTCCGGCGGCAGCGCCCGGGCGGGGCTCGTTCCCGCCCACTTTGTCGACGAGGAACGGCTGCGCAGGCGTGGACAGGCCGTCGCCGTGGCCGCGGAACTGCACCGGCCGCTGGAGTACACCGTAGTCGTGGTCAACCCGCAGAGCGCGGCGGGTGCCGCCTTTGCCGAATTCCTCACCAGCGAAGCGGCCCGCGCAGTGTTGCAGCAGTATGGCCTGCACCAATAGCTTGCTGAAAAAGGGGGGTGTTCTGGCCGTTTTCCAGCTCGCCGCGCCGCTATGGCGGCCTGCCAGCCCTCCAGTACGTCCCGGGGGTTTGCTCGCCGTCGCCGGCCGGTCAGGCTTCTGGTCCGGTGTCCACCGCGCGCGCCTCGACGCAGCCGAAACGCCCGGGTGGTATGTGCGAGGCGATGCGGACCGCTTCGTCCATATCGGCGGCATCGATCAGGTAGAAACCGGCGAGCTGCTCCTTGGTCTCGGCGAACGGGCCGTCAGTAACGGTGGTCTGGTCGCCCCGGGTACGTACGGTGATGGCCGTGGAGGTCGGCTGTAGTCGTTCGCTGGCAAGGAAAGTTCCCTCCTGGCGGAGCTCCTCGGTGTGTTCGTCGCACTCCCTCGCCACAGCGCTTACCAGGTCGGCGGGTGCCTCCTGCAGGGCGTTCTCGTCAATGTAGATCATGCAGAGGTATTTCATGGTGTACTCCCGTCTACCGGCGACTCCGGGGTTGTCGTGAGAGTAGTCGTCTGCCGGGTCACCGTTTCGACCGGCGGGTGACCGGAACCCTGGATCCTGCTAGTCGTAGCTCACCAGAACCAGGTCGGCGGCTTCACGGCGCAACGGGATGAGGGCCTGGTAGGCAGGTGACAGGTACCAGCCTTGTACCGAGGCGTGATCGGGAAAGCGGATCACGACGGCGGCCGTGAAGTCGTGGCTGCCGGCCAGCACGGTGTTCCGGCTGCCCCGGAATACGATTTCCCCTCGCCACGGCTCCAGGGTTGCGGGCACCCGGGAGCGGTATTCCTCCCACTTGTCTTCATTCCTGACGGTAATGTGGCCGATGATGTAGGCGCTCATCGCGATCCTCCTTCCTGACTTGCCCGTCTCGATGGCCGCAGCCCCGTGCCACTCGCATAAGACGACACCCGGAGTATAGGGGCGCCAGTGCAGGCATGTCCCGGGTCGTGCCCCTCCGGGCACATGGGCGCTTGTCGCGCGCTGAACTATCCCTGGGGAGCGGTACGGTTCCCTGTGTGGTCGGTGGTTTCCCGATGATCCGTTCGGTTTCACACGGGCGACCATTGCCGCGCGACCTCGAGGGGTTACACACGGATCTCCCGCGCTGCGTTGTTGCGACGTTTAGCCGTGAAACCACCACGACGCTGCGCGCCAGGGAAGTGCGGGGGTGTCCACCACGCTCGGGAGCCACCTGGGTCGGACGCATGCGGATCATCCTGTCCCCGACCACCAGCGGCTTCCCGCAGGCGAAATGCCGACCTTTCAGCCGGTCACGGCAGCGAGAAGAAGTCCGGTTCCACGCTGACCCGGCGCTGCAGGAAAAGGATCTCCTGCCGCGGATTGCCGGCCTGATCGATAACCCGGAGCGGCAGGCCGTTCTCCGCGTAGCTATCCATGGCGGTCTGCAGGGCGGCTTCACAGGCCCCCCGATCCCTGTCCGACCGCCGGGAAGCCAGCCGCTGGCGTTGATGGAAGCGTCCCATGACCCGCAGGTAGTCGGCCGCATCCGCCCGCTCCAGTGCCTCCCGGGAGAGGAACACCTCGCCGCAGTCGGGGTCATTGCCCCGTAGGCGGTAGCGTTGCGTCGGGTATCCGGCGATCTGCGGTCCACGGCCCAGGTGCTCGAGTGAGGTGGCGTGGGTGTTCTCGGTCACGCCGTCAGGCGGCAGACGCGGGAGATCCGCCGTCAGATCCATTACATCGCCGGAATCCGGGAATACGGCATGGATTTGCTCGTAGCCCGTGTCCACCAGCAGGTAGGCGTCGGAGCTTCCCTGGATCCTGGCCCGGTCGCCATCAAGCCATACACGGGTGACGGAACCATCGCTCTCCTGCTTGGCGATCAGCGTTTGTGCCTCTGCCGGGGCGGCCATGGCGGACAACAGCAGGAGTACCAGAACGGCAATGAAGCGGGTGATAGGTAAGCGTATTGGCAGTGTCATGAATCGGCGGGTCGATTGCTGAGACGTTGGCAGCTGGCTCGGCGGCCAGTATGCTTGAATCCGTCTCGTGTTGGAACGCTCCGTACCGTCTTCCTCTACCGGGCCAATGCCTGCACCCTGATGGTTGCCGCTTGCCGTGAGTCCCGACGGGCGGGCGGAACGTGGCAGTATGGGCGGGGCTGGAATCGCCGGGAGCCGAAACCGACCATGTTTCTGGAGAGAAATCCGCGTTTTGTCAGCCGACTGACCCGGGATACCCTGGCCATGATACTGGCCGGCGGTCGCGGTGGCCGACTGGCGAACCTCACGGATTGGCGGACCAAGCCGGCGGTGCCTTTCGGTGGCAAGTTCCGCCTGATCGATTTTCCCCTCTCCAACTGCATCAATTCCGGTATCCGGCGCATCCAGGTCCTGACCCAGTACAAGGCCCATTCCCTGATCCAGCATGTGCAGCGGGGTTGGGGTTTTCTCCGCGGCGAGTTCGGAGAATTCGTGGAACTGGTCCCCGCGCAGCAGCGCCTGGATGCGCCGCTGTGGTACGCCGGGACCGCGGACGCGGTCTATCAGAGCATCGACATAATCCAGGCGCATGCCCCGGAGTACGTGCTCGTGCTGGCAGGGGATCACGTCTACAAGATGGATTACGGTCCGATGATCGCCCGGCATGTCGAGTCCGGGGCCGATATGACCGTCGGTTGCGTGGAAACCCCGGCGGAGCGGGCCAGGGCCTTCGGCGTCATGGCCGCGAACAGCGAAGGGGTTGTGCAGTCCTTCAGCGAGAAGCCGGAACAGCCGGCGGCCATTCCCGGGGATCCGGATCGCGCCCTGGTGTCCATGGGCATCTATGTCTTCAACCGGGAGTTTCTGTTCCGGGTATTGCGGGAGGATGCCGGTGCGCCGGAATCAAGCCGGGATTTTGGCCGGGACATCATCCCCCTTGCGATCGGCAGTGCCCGGGTCGTGGCCCATCCCTTCCGGGATCCCCGTACCGGGGAGCAGCCCTATTGGCGGGACGTGGGCACCGTGGATGCGTTCTACCAGGCCAACCAGGAGCTGATCGGAGCGGCGCCGGAGCTCGACATCTATGACGAGGCGTGGCCGATCTGGACCTACCAGGCCCAGTTGCCGCCAGCCAAGTTCATCAACGTTCCCGTGGGCGGTGAGGAGCTCCCGGGCATGGCGGTGGATTCGATGGTCTCCGGAGGAGATATCATTTCCGGCTCCCTGGTCCGGCATTCCCTGCTGTTCTCCCAGGTGGTGGTGCGGTCCAATTCCCTGGTAGAGGAGTCGGTGATCCTTCCCGCAGTTACCGTGGGGCAGGGGGCGCGCATCCGCGGCGCCATCATCGACGAGGGCTGCCACATTCCCAACGGCACCGTGATCGGCTACGACACGCAACACGACCGCCGCCGCTTCCACGTCTCCCCCTCCGGGGTAGTGCTGGTGACGGCGGAGATGCTGGGGCAGTCCGTGGATCATGTTCGTTAGGAGACCGGCATGTCCGTAGGCGCGTCGGATCCCGTGCGTTGCACTGTCTGCCGCTTGCACCGGGGGCGCACGCAGGTGGTGCTGCCTGATGGGCCGGCTGGTGGACTGCTGGCTATCGGTGAAGCGCCCGGTCAACAGGAGGATGCCACCGGCATCGGTTTCGTTGGTCGTGCCGGCCGCACGCTGGATGCCGTACTGGAGCGGCTGGGTGTCGCCCGGCAGGCCTACGCCCGGACCAACGTGGTCCGGTGCCGTCCTCCGGATAACCGCAAACCGCGTGCGGACGAGGTACTCGCCTGCCGCCCGTGGCTGGAGGGGGCGGTGCGCGACCTCCGCCCCCGGGTGATCCTTGCCGTGGGTCAGTCGGCAGCGGCGCAGGTCATGAGCGTGCAGTGGGGGGCGGGATACCTGGATCTCGTGGAGGAGGTGATTTCCGCCAGCAGACCGTTGCCGAGCTACCAGGGTGTCCCCGTCGTGCCGATGCCCCATACCTCGCCGCTGGCCTGGAACCGGCGTCGTCCCGATGGAACTCCGATCCGCGAGCTGGGCGTTGCCGCCGCGGCACGTGCGGTGGCCGAGCTGATCGGGGATACGCCCCTGCCCCTCCGTTGACTTGCGTCAACTTGCATGTCGTCGGGTTGAGGCAACATTGCTTCAACTTCCCCGAGAAACCGTATTGAGGACGACATGACGACCAATCAGCAGGCATCGGAGTTCAGCAGGGAGCTTGGCCGAAGGGTCAGGAACCTGCGCGGTGATGTGTTACTGACGAGGCGGGATCTGGCGGAACGCTCGGGCGTTTCCGAACGCTACCTGGCCTCCCTGGAGACGGGGCAGGCCAACCCTTCCCTGGCGATATTGTTTCGCCTTGCCGGCGCGCTTGACCTGCGCATCGAGCAGCTGTTGTGCCCGCAGAAGTCCGATTTGCAGACCAGGGCGGCTGCCACCCGGGTCTCCGCGCAACGCCAGACAGTGAACAGCTGATCAGGAGTGCCGCAGGCCCCGCGCTCGGCGGGCGACATCAATCTATGGTATAAACTCGCACCACGTCGTCGCCGGGCCCCGCTGCCCGGCGACCCCTGCGGACGGCAGCCGCGGTGCTGCCGCGGTCCCCCCGGGCAGCACGAGGTGTATGATGACCACCATCCGTCAGGACCATCTCATCCAGAGCATCGCCGATGCCCTGCAGTACATTTCCTACTACCACCCCGCGGACTTCGTGCGGGCCGTCGGTGAGGCATACGAGCGCGAGGAGTCGCCGGCCGCCAGGGATGCCATGGCGCAGATCCTGATCAATTCCCGCATGTGTGCCGAGGGACGGCGACCCATCTGCCAGGATACCGGTATCGTCACCGTGTTCCTGCGCATCGGCATGAACGTGCGCTGGGACGCCACCATGAGTGTCGAGGACATGGTGAACGAGGGAGTGCGGCAGGCGTATCGCAACGAGGACAACATCCTCCGTCCCTCCATCCTGGATGACCCTGCGGGCCATCGCCGCAACACCGGGGACAATACCCCGGCAGTGATCCACATGACGCTGGTTCCCGGTGATACCGTGGAGGTGGAGGTGGCCGCCAAGGGCGGGGGTTCCGAGGCCAAGGCGAAATTCGCCATGCTCAACCCTTCCGATAGTGTCGTCGACTGGGTGGTGGATACCGTCCCCGGCATGGGGGCGGGATGGTGCCCGCCGGGAATCCTGGGTATCGGTGTCGGTGGCACCGCCGAGAAGGCCATGGTGCTGGCGAAGCAGGCGTGCATGGAAACCATCGATATCCATGATCTGCGCCGACGCCGTCCCTCGACCCGCGCGGAGGAGTTGCGGCTCGAGATTTTCGACAAGGTCAATGATCTGGGGATCGGTGCCCAGGGGCTCGGCGGGCTTACTACCGTGCTGGACGTCAAGATCCGGGACTACCCCACCCATGCCGCCAACCTGCCGGTGGCCATGATTCCCAACTGTGCGGCGACCCGGCATGCGCATTTCGTGCTGGACGGTTCGGGACCCGTAGCGCTGGCCCCGCCCTCGCTGGACGACTGGCCAAAGGTCACATGGGCGGCCGGCGAGAGTGCGCGCCGGGTGAACCTGGACCAGGTTACCCCCGAGGAAGTGGCATCCTGGGAGCCGGGAGAGACGCTGCTGCTGTCGGGAGCCATGCTCACGGGTCGGGATGCCGCCCACAAGCGGATCGCGGACCTGCTTGACCGGGGCGAAGCGCTGCCGGAGGGAGTCGATTTCCGCAATCGTTTCATCTACTACGTCGGGCCCGTGGACCCCGTCAGGGACGAGGTCGTGGGACCGGCCGGGCCGACCACGGCCACACGCATGGACAAGTTCACCGGCATGATGCTGGAGCGTACCGGGCTGTTGGGGATGATCGGCAAGGCGGAACGGGGCCCGGCCGCGGTGGAAGCGATCCGCCGGCACAAGGCGGTGTACCTCATGGCTGTGGGCGGCGCGGCCTACCTGGTGTCCAGAGCCATCCGCAAATCACGCGTGGTGGCGTTCGAGGACCTGGGCATGGAGGCAATCCACGAATTCGAGGTGGAGGACATGCCGGTCACGGTGGCCGTGGACTCCAGCGGCGAATCGGTACACCAGACCGGGCCCCGGGTATGGCGCGAGAAGATCGGCAGGATTCCGGTGGTGACCGAACCGGGCTGACAGCCAGCGGGCCGCGGGTAAGCCCGGGTGTGTCAGGCGGCCTCGCTGGCGGCGATCTCGTGAATACGCTCGACCATGGCGAAAAAGCCGTTGCGTCGACTGGGAGTGAGGTGCTGCTCCAGACCCAGCCGGGAGAACAGTCCCGCGATGTCCGTGTTACGGATTTCCTCCGGGGTGCGGCCGGAGTACGCCGCAAGGATGATCGCGATCAATCCCTTGACGATGAAGGCATCGCTGTCGGCCCGGAAGGTGAGCCGCGATGGCGAGCCCGGCTCGACGCCGTGGATGAGCCAGACGTTGCTGGTACAACCTTCCACGCGGTTGTCTTCCGTGCGCTCGTCGTCCGGGAATTCCGGCAGTTCCCGGCCCATGTCGATCAGCAGCCGGTAGCGGTCTTCCCAGTTGTCCAGGAACTCGAAGTTGTCGACCAGGTCGTCGATGGTCATATGGCCCGGACCTCCATTACCCGTTCATCCCACACGGTAACATAGACCGTCGCTGCGATGCCGGGCGCTGAGCCGGATCGGGGTGCTGTGGCATACTGTCCGCAACGGTTCTGCAGCCCCCCGGAGACAAGCATGCTGGATGTGGAGTTCTACGGCGTACTGCGTCAGGTGGCCGGTGGCAGGTCGGTGCAGCTGGAGGGTGTGGAAGGTGGCGAGACGGTGGACCAGGTACTCGCCCGCCTGCGTCAGGAGCTGCCTGCCCTCGAGCCGCACCTGTCCAGACTGGCATGCGCCCAGGGAGATCGCCTGATACGCCGCGATCAGGTGATCGACCTGCAGCAGCCCCTGGTCCTGTTGCCGCCGGTCAGCGGCGGATCCGGCGGGCCCGACACGGTTTGAGGAGATCAGCATGAGTCACATGACCGAGCAGCCTCTGGACCTGGACGCCCTGATCCGTGAGACCGAGAACGAGACCTGCGGCGCCATGGTCGTGTTCTCCGGTATCGTCCGCAACCATCACGACGGGCGCGGGGTGACGGGCATGGACTACTCCGCCTACGGCCCAATGGCCGACCGGGTCCTGGAAGAACTGGAAGCGGAGACCATCGAACGGTTCGGCGTGCAGGAATGCCGCATCATGCATCGTACGGGCAGGCTGGAGGTGGGGGAATCCAGCGTGCTGGTGGTCGTGCGTTCCCATCACCGGGGCGACGCCTTCGAGGCCGCCCGTTACGCCATCGATACCCTCAAGGTGCGGTTGCCCGTTTGGAAGGAGGATTTCTACACCGACGGCAGCGCTGCCTATCAGGATGGCGTCGCATTGCAGGCAAGGGATACCGGGGAGCGGGAACCATGACGGAACGGCAACCGGAAGAGAGCGGCTTCCTTTCCCTGCCAATCGCCGTTCTGACGGTATCGGACAGTCGCACGGATGCCGATGACAAGTCGGGAGCACTGCTCGTGGAGCGCCTGCGGGCCAACGGCCACGAGCTGGCGGACAAGCGCATCGTCCCCGACGACATCTATCAGGTCCGGGCCTGGGTGTCCCGCTGGATCGCAGACGAGGGCGTGCGCGTAATCCTTACCACCGGCGGTACCGGGGTAACCGGCCGTGACACCACGCCGGAAGCGGTGACACCCCTGCTCGACGTGCAGGTGGAAGGCTTCGGGGAGCTGTTCCGCCATCTCTCGTTCCAGGAGATCGGCAGCTCCACCGTCCAATCCCGTGCTATCGGGGGGGTGGCCAACGGCACCCTGGTGTTCTGCCTCCCCGGATCATCCGGCGCTTGTCGCACGGCATGGGACGGCATCCTGCAACCCCAGCTCGATCTGCGAACCCGGCCGTGCAATTTCGTCTCCCTCATTCCACGCATGCGGGAACGCGGCTGACAACGGCTCTTCATGCGGCGCCGTAGACACGACACTTGCCAAGCGTCCGGTGCTTTCTATGCTTGTGGTGAACGATCCGCAACGAAACGCCGCGTGCGGGCATTCTCGCACTATCAGGAGGAATTGCCATGAAGAGCCTGTCCAGAGCGGGATTCGTACTCTTGCTTGCCGCCCCGATGGTCACAGCCGTTGCCGCCACGGACGAACATGTGACGGCGACCGCCACCGCAACCATTATCGACAACGAGGGTCAGGAAATCGGCCAGGTTCTGGTGCGTCAGGGGCCGAATGGAACACTGTTCGACCTGGAGCTGGAGGGCTTGCCACCAGGGCAGAAGGCCATCCATATCCACAGCGTCGGCACCTGTGACGATCATGACCACGGGTTCCAGGACTCCGGCGGGCACCTCAATCCCGAGGGCAAGGATCACGGGCTCATGAATCCCGGCGGCCCGGATGCCGGTGATTTCACCAACTTTTATGTGCACGATGACGGCTACGCGTGGGCACAGTTCTTCAATGAACGCGCCAGCCTGGACGGCAGTTTCGGTGCGCAGATGCTTGACGATGACGGTGCTGCCCTGGTCATTCACGAAAACTCCGACGACCACGTCTCGCAACCCATCGGCGGTGCGGGCGCCAGGATCGCGTGCGGCGTGATCGTTGCCGACTGAGGATTTGGCCGCGGGCTGGCCGGCCGCCGTGCGGCAGCGCCGCCGGATTCCATGGTGCGTGCCGTGCCTGCCTGCCGATCCCGTTGGCAGCCGCCGGTGCCCATTGTCCCCAGCTCCGGGAGGTTGAATGAGACGTCGATCCTTTGTTCAGGCCTGCGGTGTCGGCGCCGGCTGCATGGCCCTTGGTGGAAGCATTTCCCTGGCGGCGACCGGAAACGCGGAACTGCGCCCCCGCCATTACGAGCGGGTCCGGCTGCTGGGCAGTGACGGTTCGCCATTGCTGGCGTCCACCGTACAGCCGAAAGAGCAGTACGTGTTCCCGTACCCCTACGAGGCGACGCCCTGCTTTCTCATAAACCTGGGGGAGCCGATGGAACCCCGCAACGGGCTCACCACGGCTGACGGCGAGGCCTACGACTGGCCCGGGGGCGCAGGGCCGCGGCGGCACCTGGTGGCCTACTCGGCCATCTGTGCCCACAAGATGGCCCATCCTACGCCGACGTTGAGCTACATCAGTTTCCGCGAAGCGCGGGATACCGATGAACCGTCTCCGGGCGTGATCAGCTGCTGCGCGGAGAATAGCCTCTACAATCCGTCGCGTGGTGCCGAGGTCATATCGGGGCCGGCGCGTCAGCCCCTGGCAAGCATACTGCTGGAGCATGACGAGGAAAGTGACCAGCTTCTTGCCGTCGGCACCGTCGGCGGTGAGCTCTTCGATCGCTTCTTCTCGGAGTTCGAGGCGCGGCTCGCCCTCGAGTACCCGGACGGGAACGGAAGCCAGCCCCTGTCCGGCGATGTCATCGCCAAGCGCCTGTCCGAATTCACCAGCAACATAATGCGCTGCTGATGCGGTCGGGCCAGGGAGCAAGGGAGACACTGATCCATTCGCATGGGACCCTGTCTAGACAGCCTGCCTGCGAACGCCGCCTTGACAGCGCGCCGAATGCGCTGAATGGCTCCGCAGAGCCCTATGCGAATGGATCAGTGTCTCCCTAGTGTTCCCGCAACAGATCGAGGATATGGGACTCGCCGCTGCGCTCGGCGATGACGAGGGCGGTGTTGCCGCTGTGATCCTCTTCCTCCGGGCTGATGCCGGCATCCAGCAGGGTCCGCACCATGGGCTCGTCGCCCCGCTCGACGGCGCGCATGAGCAATGTCCAGCCGTACACGTCCCGGGTCTGTGGGTCGGCTCCCAGGGCGACCAGCGTCTCCACGCTTTCCGTGTGCCCTTTGGACGTGGCCAGCATCAGGGGGGACCAGCCGTGGCGTACGGTGTGGTTCGGGTCCGCGCCGGCCTCCACCAGGCGTTCGATGATGGTGGCGTGCCCCTGAACGGCGGCGTACATGAGTGCAGTACCCCCCTTGGGGTTGGTACGGTTGACGTTGGCGCCATATGCAAGGAGCAGGTCCACGCTTTCGACGTCGCCCCCTTCCGCGGCCCACATGAGCGCGGTCTTGCCGTCATACTCGCCGCCGCGGGTGACGGCCTCCGGAGTGACGCCCTGGTCGAGCAGGATGGACACGCGCTGGGGCTGGCCGTCCTCGATGGCGTTGATCAGGGCCTGGTCGGACGCGAACAGGCCGGCGGGCCACAGCAGCACGAAGGAGAGCAACACACTGGCGAACGACAGCGAGCGATACGGTATCATTGGGGCATCCGGCGGTGGCGAGCTTCTACCATGTCGTGTTTAGCAGAAACCCGCCGCCATGGCAACGTCGTCCCGGGTACCACACAGGAGGAGCTTCTACATGTCAGCATTGTCCCGCGAAGCCATCGAACAGGCCTTGAAAGGCTACACGGAGCCCCATCTGGGCAAGGATCTGATCGCTGCGGGCTGCCTGGAGAACGTGGAGATTGACGGTGCCAACGTGACGGTTTCCATCCGCCTGGGCTTTCCGGCCAGGTCCGTGCGGGAGGAACTGGAGAGCGGGTTGGCCTCCGCCGTCCGCACCCTTGACGGGGTAGGAGAGGTACGGGTGCGGGTGGAGACCGAGATCGCCTCCCACCTTGCTCAGCGAGGCGTTACGGACGTGAAGGGAGTCAAGAACATCATCGCCATCGCTTCGGGGAAGGGGGGCGTCGGGAAGTCCACGACCGCCGTCAATATCGCGCTGGCGCTGTCTGCGGAAGGCGCCCGGGTGGGTGTTCTGGATGCTGACATATACGGCCCCAGCCAACCCCGCATGCTGGGCATCGCCGGCAAGCCGGATTCCCGCGACGGCAAGAAACTCGAGCCCCTGGTCAACTACAACATCCAGGCCATGTCCGCGGGTTTCCTCATCGATGAGGAAACGCCCATGATCTGGCGTGGGCCGATGGTTACCCAGGCTCTGGAACAGTTGTTGCGCGACACGAACTGGCAGGATGTGGATTATCTCGTGGTGGACATGCCGCCGGGTACCGGCGACGTCCAGCTTACCCTGTCGCAGAAGGTTCCGGTCAGCGGTGCGGTAATCGTGACCACGCCCCAGGACATCGCCTTGCTGGATGCACGCAAGGGTTTGAAGATGTTCGAAAAAGTGAATGTTCCCGTGCTCGGCATCGTGGAGAACATGAGTACGCACATCTGTAGCCAGTGCGGGCATGAAGAACATATTTTCGGCGAAGGGGGCGGTTCCCGCATGGCGGAACAATACGGAGTCGAGATGCTCGGTTCCCTGCCGCTGGACATCCATATCCGCGAGCAGACGGATGGCGGCAAGCCGACCGTTGTCGCCGATCCGGAAGGGGCGCGCGCGCAGGCGTACCGGCACATGGCGCGGAAGATCGGCGCACGCCTTTCCCAGCAGCGCAGGGATGCATCCAGCGCCTTCCCCAAGATCACGGTGGAGAACACCTGACACGGAAACCGATACCCGGGTGGCGTGGGTCTTACTCCGCCCGGGTATGCCAGGCCTTGACCTTGCGCTCCAGGGTCTTGCGGGAGACCCCGAGGCGGCGCGCAGCCTCCGACTTGTTACCGTCCGCTTCCGCCAGCACCTTGAGTATGTGGTCCTTCTCCACCTCGGCCAGGGTCATGTCGCCGGGATAGCCATGGCTCGCGACCCGTTCGCCGGTGGATACCGGGGCGACGGAATAGGCCTGCTTCAGGCATTGCACCGGGGACTGCCCCAGTAGCATGGCGCGCTCCATGACGTTCTTCAGTTCCCGCACATTCCCGGGCCAGTCGTGCTGTTGCAGTTGCCGCATTTCCTGTTCGCCGATCTGCAGCGGCGGCAGCGCGAGCTCGCGGGCGAGGTGCCGGGAGAAGAGTTCCACCATGTGGGGAATATCCGACGGGCGGTCCCGTAGTGACGGCAGCCTGAGTGCCAGCACGTTGAGGCGGTAGTAGAGGTCCTCGCGGAAGTTGCCGCGGTTGACCTCCTCGGTCATGTTGCGGTTGGTGGCGGCCAGTACCCGCACATCCACGGGTACTTCCTTTTCCATCCCCACCGGCCGTATCGCTCTCTCCTCCAGC
Organism: Ectothiorhodospiraceae bacterium; assembly: GCA_007134055.1. Taxonomy (GTDB): domain Bacteria; phylum Pseudomonadota; class Gammaproteobacteria; order Nitrococcales; family Aquisalimonadaceae; genus Natronocella. Next base: position 17,063 of record SLLM01000247.1, read on the forward strand.
ACCCGCAGCAGCTTGGCCTGCATGTGCAGCGGCATCTCCGCGATCTCGTCAAGCAGGAGCGTGCCGCCGCTGGCGTAGCTGAACAGCCCTTCCCGGGATTGCTGAGCGCCCGTGAACGCGCCCTTGACGTGGCCGAAGAGCTCACTTTCCAGCAGCTCGGGGCTGATTGATCCGCAGTTCACCGGCACGAAGGGGCCGGAACGGCCGCTGAACTGGTGCAGACACCTGGCGATGACTTCCTTCCCGGTTCCGGATTCGCCTTCAAGCAGCACGGTGGTGCTGCGCCCGGCTATCCGCCGAATCAGCACCATCAGGCTGCGCATGGCCTCGCTCTGGCCGACGATGCCCTCAAGCTCCAGGCCATGGCTGTCGGGGACAGCGGTGTGTTCGCCACCGTCCGGGGTCAAGGGCCCGGGCTCCCCCTGCCGTCGCAACAAGTGGTCCACGGCGACCTGCAACTGGTCCACCGCGAAGGGCTTGGGCAGGACTTCCGCGGCCGCGATGCCCACCGCGCGGGCGCTGGTCAGCTCATCCATGAATTCGCTCATGAGGATGACCGGCGTTCTGTCGCCACGGGCCCGCTGTTCCTGGATCCAATCCAGGCCGGATACCTGACCCAGGCGGATGTCCACGATGAGGAGATCGAAGCGGTACCGTGCCAGCAGGCTGTCGGCCTGTGCCGGTGTCTCCGCCACTTCGACAAAGGTGCAGTGGCGGGAGAGGGCGAAGCGCATGAAGTCCCGGATGCCGGGGTCATCCTCGACCACCAGCGCAGCGCTGGGGGGTAGCCCCCCGGGGGGCGTGCCGGATCGTTCCGTAATGTGCTCGTTCACGGATTCGTTCACAGTCTTCCCCCACTTGCGTATCACGCCTTCGGGATTGCCTGGTCCGTAGTGCGACAATCCAGTGGTGGTCCGTTCCCATGGCACGGAGAAAACGATCCGCCATCTACAGGGGCGACGAGGCGTTTTGTCCCATCACGACCACCTTATTGACCCATTTTGTGCCAATGTGGCGATGAATGCGAGCAATTCAAGCGTCTCCGTCTCGTTGCGGGTGGCAGGCCGGTATCCACACGTTTGCGTCGGTGGTGCTACCATCGCGATTCCGGAGGCGAGGAGTGCACCGTGATGGACAAGGGGCCATTCAGCCCGAACAGGTCCACGATCACCGGGGTCGTGCTCGCCGGTGGCCGCGCCACCCGTATGGGCGGAATGGACAAGGGGCTGGTACCCGTCGGTGGCGCACCCATGGTCAAGCACGTGGTGCAACGGCTTTCGCCGCAGGTCGCCAGGGTCGTGATCAACGCCAACCGGAACGTGGAACGCTACCGATGCCTGGCCGATGCCGTGGTGACGGATTCCCACCGGGACTTCGCAGGCCCCCTCGCTGGCATGGCGGCGGCGATGCAGTGGGCACAGTATGGCTGGATCGTGACGGTACCCTGCGATTCCCCCTTGGTCCCCGGGGACCTGGTCGCGCGGCTGGCTGCGGCCTTGCGGGCGGAAGACGCCGAACTGGCGGTAGCCTGGGGCGATGGCCGATTGCAGCCCGTATTCGCGCTGCTACCCTGCAACCTGCTCGGGAGTCTGCAACAGTTCCTCGCCTCCGGGGAACGCAAGATCGACAAGTGGTACGCCAGCCACCGCATGGCAACTGCGGATCTTGACGACGTTCCGGAAACCTTCCTCAACGTCAATACCCCGGAAGAGCGGGATGCGCTCGAGGTGCGCTACTTCGATGATGGCGCAAGGGAGCGGAGACATGAATGAGTCTCTCCCGGAGGAACTCCCGCGGGAGATCCAGCGGGCCTATAACGCGTGGCTGGCGGGCGGCGTCGACCCGGACCGGGAGCTGGGCCGCCGTCTGAACAGGCATCTCAAGCGCTCGGATGCCCCATTGCTGCTGCAGGGGGAGGGCGGCGCCGCCGCGGCGGTGGCCGGCTGGCTCGACCGGCAGCTGTCGCGAGGAACCGACCGGATCTTTTTCCACCACGTGGGAGCCACCCGGGAATCCCGGCGTGCCGGGAACCTGGTTCTGGAGCTGCTTCGCTTCATCAAGCGCAACGAGCGGCTGCGCGAGCCCTTGCCGGTGAGCCAGGATGGCCGCCTGGAGTTGCTCCCGAACTGGCTCGCGCGGGCGGCGGCCCGGGAGCGGGTGGCGGTGGTCATTACCCGCATCGACATGCTTGAGGCCGTGGACGAGACCTCCGTGCTGGACTGGTTGCCGGACTACCTGCCGCCGGGCATCCGGCTTGTCCTGACTGCGGCAAGCGATGCCACGGCCCGGTTAGCGGAAACCAGGGGATACCAGCGCATGCCGGCCCCCGGTGAGACGGATCCCGAACTTCCTGCAGCGGACGACGGTGGCGTACTCGCGGCGCTTTGGTGCAGCCGCTTCGGCCTCGATGGCGATGAACTCCGGCGCCTGGATCTCTCCCCCCCGGATACGCAGGCCCCGCACCTGTACCGCAACCACGACCGCTGGCTGCTGGCCGGTCCCGCGGTGCAGGACCGGGTGCGCAGACGCCACCTTGCCGACGGGGTGCAACGGCAGGCGGGCCATCATCGCCTCGCCGATCGGTGCTTCGCGCGGACCGGCGACAGAGAGCGCCGCATGCAGGAGCTTCCCTGGCAGCTGGCGGAATCCGATGACCGGGAAAGCCTCCGTGATCTGCTGCTGCAGCCCGGTTTCCTGGGTGACATGCTCCGGCAGGGTTGGCGGGAGGAGCTGGTTGCCCTGTGGGGTGTCCTGGGGGAGCCGGAGACCGTGACCGCCTGGTATGCCGAGGTGGTGGATGCCTGGGCCGCGGATGCGGAACCCGCCCGCCTGGCCGGCTTGCTGGCGGATCTGATCGCGGCGCTGCAGGATGCCGGGGCTGCCGGCGAGGAGCTGGCCCCTCTGTACCAGCGGGCACTGGCTGTGGCGGACTCGTTGCCCCCGGCCCCACGGCTGGGTCTGTGCATTGCCCGGGCTGCGTGGCTGGGTGAGCAGGAAGGGCAGCGGCACGGCGCCGGGGAGCTGTTGCAGCAACTGGTGGCCGAGGCGGAGGAGCGGCTTGGCGAGGATGCGGCGGAAGCGCGCCGGGCCCGGCACGCGCTGGCAACGGTGCGGGAACACTCCGGTGATCTCGAGGGCGCCGCGGAGCTGTACCGGAGGACGCTGGAGGCACGCCAGCGGAGTCTCGGTGGCCAACAGCACGCCGAACTGCTGCCCTATCTCACCAATCTTGCGGCGGTGCTCAAGGCGGCGAACGAGATGGATGCCGCCCGTCCCCTCTATCAGCGTGCGCTCGCCATCGCCGAACGCGCGTACGGCAACGCCCACCCCGGGACTGCTGCCTGCCTGGACAACCTGGCGGGACTGCTCTACGCCGGACAGGACTTCGCCGCCGCCGAGGACTGCTACCAGCGTGCCCTGGGGATTGCCGAGCAGGCATTCGGGCCAGGCCATCCGGCCACTGCGGCAAGCGCCCACAACCTGGCGACCGCGCTGGATGCCCGCGAGCAGTTCAGGGCAGCGGAAGGCCTGTTTCGTCGCGCCCTCGAGATACGGCAGGAAGCCCTCGGGGAAGAACACATGGATACGGCATCCAGCCTGCACAACCTGGCCGGCGTTCTGGATGCCATGGGTCGCTACGACGAGGCCGAGCCCATGTACCGCCGCGCAGTGGAGACCTGGGAGAAGGTGGTGGGCAGGGATCATCCGGCGACCGCAACCAGTGTCAACAACCTGGCGGACCTGTTGCGGGAGCGAGGCCAGTACGAAGAAGCCGAAGGGCTCTATCGTCGCAACCTGGACACCTGGTCCCGGCTGCTCGGAGAACGCCATCCCCATACGGTGATGACCCTGGCGGAACTGGCGTGTCTGTATGCGGACCGGGGGGATCACCAGCAGGCCGAGCCTCTCCTGCGGCAGGCGGTGGAGCAGACGGCGCAGGTCATGGGCGTGGAGAACATGCAGCACATCTCTGCGGTCACCAGGCTGGCAGCGCTTCTGCGGGACCGTGGCGATATTGAATCGGCACGCCAGCTCCTGAGGCAGGCCAGCCGGCAGGTGGAGGGCCGGGTCGGTCTGCTGTCGCCGGCGCTGCAAAAACTCCGGAGACACCTGGAGGCGCTGGACGTCCGCAACGACATGCTGCACTAGTGTCGTCCGCGGACGCGTGTCCCGCTTTGGTCCCCGGTCTTGCCGGGACGGTCAGCGCGAGATGACTTCGACCAGGTGTCCACGCCGGCGATTACTGAGCAATACCACCCGATCGTAACGGCTCCCCCCGTCCAGGAGGGCTGCGGCGATCTCCCGCGCCGCGCGTTGCAGGGGGGCGTCGTCCACCATGTTGAGTACCGGTACCAGTGGGCCGTCGCCGGTATTGGCGGAGAGTCCGCCGGGCCGCAGGTACAGGGCGGCGACGAGTGCCGGGGTCACGGGTTCGCCCAGCGGATGCCCCGTGACCTCGCTGATACGTTCCGGGCGGTGAGCGATGCGTTCGTCCAGGGGGCGGCCGAGAGCAAGTACGGAGCTGATGGCGAGCACGGTGCTGCCGGTGATCACCTTCGGTTCCTGTACGCCCGGAGCCTTGATGCGCCGCATGCGGGCGCCGTCCGCTTTGACGAGTGTGAGTTCGAAGGCGCCGTCCCGGTGCATGGCGGTAATGTCCCCGCCGTGCAGCGGGCCGATCCGCCGCGGCTTGTCCGTCGGCACGGCGTACGCGACCCGGGAAGCCGGGTCGGTGGGAACCTGTTGCCGGAGGACAGCCAGCTCCGCCAGGTGGATGCTGGCGTTCAGCGTGTCGGGAAAAGGGGGCGTGAAGACGCTGGCCGTGAGACCGGTACGCACCTGCGAGTGCTCCAGCAGCGCGAAAAGTGTCGTCTTCTTGCCGCCGGCGCCGATGGCGCAGACGATGCCCCGTTCCGCGCCCAGTGCCTGGTGCAGGCTGCTACTCATCCTGCACCCGTGCCACCGGTTGCCGTGTGGGCCTCGCCGGAGGGAAGGGACCGAAACGCCGTATCCACTTCGGCCACCTGGACGCTGAGGATACGGGGCAGGAACTCGGCGATGCAGCGCCAGCTCTCGCCCCCGTCCCGGCTGGCGAATACGTGGCCGCTGGACGTGCCGAAATATGCGCCGGCGACCGGCGTATGGTGATCCAGTGCCAGACCCTCGCGCAGTACCGACACGTAGGCGTGCTGCTGCGGCAGCCCGTCCGCGAGGGCCGTCCAGCGGCGCCCGCCGTCCCGGGAGCGGTAGACCCGCAGGCGGCCGCCGGGAGCCGTACGCAGGTGGTTGCTGGCAATGGGAATGACCCAGACCGAGTCCGGGTTGTCCGTCTCGCTGGCCAGGGCGTAGCCAAAGTCGCTTGGCAGGCCCTCGGTGATCTCGTGCCAGCTGGCGCCGCCGTCGTCGCTGCGGTAGACGCCGTTATAGCACTGGCGGTAGAGGCGGTCGGGATCGGCCGGGTGCGCGACCAGCCGGTGCACGTTGTGGCCGCTGACGGCATAGCGCTGCGGGAGGTTTTCGGCTCGCACTCCACGGTTGATCGGTTGCCAGTGTTCCCCGCGGTCGTCGCTACGATACACCCCGCCGGCGGAGACCGCAGCGTAGAGGCGATCCGGCTGCCGGGGACACTGATGGACGGAGTGTACGGAGAAACCACCCTTCGCCGGCTCCCACGTGTCGCGGGATGGGTGCATGTTCAGGCCGTCGACGGGGATCCAGCTCAGGCCCGCATCACGGCTGACAAACAGCCCTGCCGGATCGATTCCCGCATACAGAGTGTCAGGTTCTTCCGCAAGGCCGGGAGCCAGGTACCAGATGGCTCGCAGGGCCTCCGGAAAGCGCCCGGGCGGGTGTGCGGGCAGCGAGTCCAGTGGTGTCCAGGTGGCCCCTGCATCCAGGCTGCGGTATACGTGGGCGCCCCAGATCGTGTGGGTCACGGCAGCATAGGCCCGCTGCGGTTGTCGGGGATCGTTCCAGGCGTGTAGCACCTCGTAACCGGCGATCAGCGGCCCCTGGATGTGCCAGTGGCTGTCCTCCCCGGTCGCCACCAGCCGGAAAAGCCCCTTCTGCGTTCCCACCAGGAGTATGGTGGCCGGACTGCCTGTGGTGTGGGGAGGGCGGCTGTCGTTCATTGACGTACTCTCTGCCTGTGACCCGGCCTATTGGAACAGATGTGGCGCGCCAGGTGAATGCAGGGTTTGGCCCCGGGCGGGGATTGGCGGGTAAACTGGGAGAATGAGGACTGTGGTACTGCCCGCCCATGTCCGTCGGGAGCTGGAAAGCCTTGCGGTAGCGGCCTATCCCGAAGAGGGTTGCGGCGTACTCCTGGGCAAGCCCACGCCGCAGGGGCCGTCGGTCGTCCGGGTTCTGGCCTGTGGCAACGTGGCGGAGGATCGGCGGCGTGCGTACCTGCTTGAACCGCTTGAGTACCTGGCGGCGGAACGCGCCGCCAGCTCCTGCGACCTGGAGGTTGTGGGGATCTGGCACAGTCACCCGGATGGAGCGCCAGTGCCGTCGGAGACGGACCGCGTCCAGGCCTGGGGTGGCTGGAGTTACGTCATTGCTGCCACCTCCCAGGCCGGGGTCACCGGCCTGCGGGCGTGGCGCCTGCGGCAGGACGTGTTCACCGAGGAGGACATCCACCCTTGAAACTGGTAACCGTACGCATTCCCACGCCGCTGCGCCCCTTTGCCGACGGCTGCAGCGAGATCGAGGCCCGCGGCGAGACCGTCGGGGACGTGCTTCTGCAGCTGCACCACAAGCACACGGGACTGGGCCAGCGGATCCTCACGCCGGAAGGTGCGGTGCGCCGTTACGTCAACGTCTTTGTCGGCGAAACCAGTATCAGTCAGCTGCACGGGATGGATACCGTTCTCGACGACGGTGATACGGTGTCCATCCTCCCGGCGGTGGCGGGGGGCGGCGGTCGCGCCAGGGATCAGCGACTGGAGGCACTGCGCTCGAGCGTGCGGGAGGTCGAGCCGGCGGAAGCGGCTCGCATGCAGTCCGAGGGCGGGGTGCTGATCGATGTACGCGAGCAGGATGAGATCGCCGCCGGCAGCCCCCGGGATGCCGTTCGCCTGGGTCGTGGTTACCTGGAACTGCGGATCGAGGACGCCGTCCCGGACCTGGACACGCCGTTACTTACCCTGTGCGGCGGTGGTACCCGCTCGCTGTTCGCCGCCGAGGACCTGCAGCGGATGGGCTACCGCAATGTTGTCTCGGTGGCCGGTGGGTTCAACCGGTGGAAGAACGAAGGTCTGCCATTCGAACTCCCCCGCACGCTGAACGCCGCGGCACGGGAGCGATACTCCCGGCACCTGCTCATGCCGGAGGTCGGGGAGTCGGGGCAGATGCGGCTCATGGATGCCCGGGTGCTGCTGATCGGTGCCGGGGGGCTGGGGTCACCGGTGGCATTGTATCTGGCGGCGGCCGGGGTCGGCACCATCGGCGTGGTGGATCATGACGTCGTCGACCGGAGCAACCTGCAGCGGCAGGTCATTCACGCCGAGGACCGGGTGGGCATGTCAAAGGTGGAGTCCGCCCGGGCAGGCATACAGGCCCTGAACCCGGACGTGGATGTCCGCATGCACGATCGGCATCTGACCAGCGACAACGTGGATGAACTCTTTCCCCAGTACGATCTGGTCGTGGATGGTGCGGACAATTTCCCCACGCGGTACCTGGTCAATGACGCCTGCGTCAAGCACGGTCTGCCGAACGTGCACGGGGCGGTGTTCCGCTTCGAGGGACAGGTGACCGTTTTCTGGCCGGGACGGAAGGGAGCGCCGGGACCGTGCTACCGCTGCCTCTACCCGGAACCGCCGCCGCCGGAGTTGGCGCCTTCCTGCGCCGAGGCGGGTGTGCTGGGCGTGCTTCCGGGAGTGATCGGACTCATGCAGGCGATCGAGGCGGTGAAACTGATCCTCGAGGTCGGCGAGCCGTTGGTGGGCCGTTTGCTCTACTACGATGCGCTGAGTGCCACATTCACCGAGCTGCGCATGGAACGGGATCCGCACTGCGCCTACTGTGGCGACGGCGCAGCCTTCCCGGGCTACGTCGACTACCAGGGGTTCTGTGCCGCGTCCGGCTGAGCCGGTTCGCGGATCAGCCGAACATGCCGTGCAGCGGCTGCACCTCGACGTACTCGCCCGCGGCGACGGGGCCACTGTCGTGGGGGAGTACGATGAAGCAGTTGGCGGCCGTCACCGAACTGAGGATACCGGAGCCCTGGTTGCCGGTGCTGCTCACCACCAGCTCCCCTCGTTCGTCCCGCTGCAGCCGGCCACGCTGGAACTCCGTTCGCCCCGGGCGCTTGCGCAAGCGCCCGGCGGTGCGCACGCGGAAGGTGAGGGGCCGGGAGATCTCCTCTCCCATCAGGTGACACAGTGCCGGCCGCACGAACTGGTACCAGGTAGCCACCACCGAGACCGGGTTGCCCGGCAGGCCGAAGAACCACGCGCCACCGAGGTTGCCGAAAGCCAGTGGCCGGCCGGGCCGCATGGCGATCTTCCAGAAGTTTACCTCGCCGAGCTCGTCGAGGATCTGCTTGATATAGTCCGCCTCGCCCACGGAGACACCACCGGACGTGACAATGGCGTCGGCGAAACCGGCAGCGGCGCCGAATGCCTCCTCCAGCGCCTCCGGGGTGTCGCTCACCACCCCCATATCGGTTGCCTCCACCCCGAGGGCCGCCAGGGCGGCGTAGAGCGTGTAGCGGTTGCTGTCGTAGATCTCCCCGGGAGCCAGCGGTTCCCCGGCGCCCCGCAGCTCGTCACCGGTGGAGAAGAACGCCACCCGCAGTCGCCGGAATACCGGGACCTCCACCAGGCCCATGGAGCCCAGCACACCCAGTTCCGCGACGCCGATCCGCTGTCCTCTGGCGAGGACGCGCTGCCCCCTGGCCAGGTCTTCACCGGCCTGGCGCACGTTCTGCCCGGGTTGCTGGCCCGATGCCACCGAGACCTGATCCCCTTCGACCGTGGTCCGCTCCTGCATGACGACGGTGTCGGCACCGTCAGGAATGGGGGCCCCGGTGGTAATGCGTATGCAACTACCGGGGGTCACCATGCCGTGGAACGGATGCCCGGCGAGTGCCTTGCCCCGCAGGGACAGAACGGCGGCGCCACTGGCGTCCAGGTCCGCGCCGCGCAGGGCGTAGCCGTCCATCGCCGCGTTGGTGTTCGCGGGAACGTCGACCTGCGAGTGGATGTCCTCGGCGAGCGTGCGATTGAGCGCGTGGCGGGTTGCCACGCGCTCAATCGTGGTGATCGGCTCAATGTCCGCCCGGATTCGTTCCCAGGCAGCGTCAATGGACAGTGAAACGGGGTCGGAATCATCCTGGCAACTGGGGTCCGGGTGGTCGTGTCCGGTCATGCATGGCCTCGTCTGTTCAGTCCGGGTTGGCGTCCGGTGGCTGTAGCGGCAGCTGGCCTGTTGGCATATGGAGCGATCAGTATGAAGGAGGAAGCAGGGGATGCGGAAGGTCTCGCCATGCGAACGCTGATGTTGCTGGCGGACATGCGACGTGCGGCAGCGGTCCACAACGACCGCCGATCCGCTCCCGGAGCAGGGGGGAGGAGCCCTGGGGAGGCCGCCGATTCAGACCTCGACGGTAGCGATCCGGGCATCGGTCAATGTGCGGTCCACATGATCCGTCCAAGTTCCGTGAAATCGTAGCCACCAAGGCTCTCTGCCGCGGTCTGGGTTCGCCGGGTACGCAGTTCGTCGAGCAGCTGCTGAAACAGCCGCCGGAAATACACACCCCGGTAGAGGGCCAGGTCGAACGCTTCCCAGCCGACGGGCACGAAGGCGAGGCCTGCCTCGGTCGCGTTGCCGTGGCTGCCGGGGGCCACGTCTGCCTGTCCCATCGCCAGGGCCGCCGCCGCGTCGCGGCCGGACAGCGCGGTGTAGACGGAGCGCTCCATGATGCTGGCCATGGTGACCTGCTGCGCCGCCAGCGCTTCCTGGAGAAAGCGCTGGCAGCCGGAACCCTCCTGGCGCATCGCCCAGCGCAGGGGGGCCGAGACCAGGCGTGGCAACTCGTCCTGGTGCTCCCGCCGTACCATCAGACCCTGCTGACGGTGAAAGGCGCGTACCAGCACCCAGTCGCGGTGCTGGGGGTAGCGGCTGAGCAGTGCGGTATGCCGATGCCGGCTTTCCGTTACCGGTCCCCAGTGAACGGCGCAGATATCGGCCCGGTGCCTTGCCAGAAGGCCCAGTCCCAGGCCGGCGCCGGTAGGCGTGTAGCTCACCAGCGCCTGGGCGCGGATGTCGTGGGCGAGCTGCATGATCACCCGGTGGAGCAGCGGGTCATCGCTGCCGGCAAGGGCGAGGCGGTCGGTCAGCACACCGCCGTAGCTGGATTCCAGCAGCCAGCGGTCGACCAGGTCCCGGGGGAACATCCACTTGCCGGTTACCTTCGTTGCCGGAATGTTGCCCTCGCTGACCAGGGCGTAGACCTTCTTTTCGTTGAGGTGCAGGTAATCGGCGACCTGGCGAACATTCATGAAACGTGGTGCGGGCTTGTCCCCCGGGGCAGCAAGGGCGCTGGACCCGTTGCCCGATATCGGCCGCGCGCCGGGTGCATCCATGGTCCTGGCCTCCCTGACTGTCGCGGCAGGCACCTCGTGTCAGCCGCCAGTCACGCTCATGTGGCGAAAGATCACCGGTTTCACGTCAATGTTGAAATCGTGCCCCCGGGGTTTGATCTCCATGGAGTTCACGATTGTCTCGCGGAGACGCTCCATGTCGCCGGGGTGACTGCGCATCACGCGCTTGAGGTCCATCGAGTGTTCCTGCCCCAGGCATAGCAGCAGCTGGCCTTCCGTGGTTACCCGGACGCGATTGCAGCTCTCGCAGAAGTTGTGGCTGTGGGGCGAGATGAACCCGACCTTGCTGCCGGAGTCCGCGATCCGGAAATAGCGCGAAGGTCCGCCCGTGGTCTCCGTGGTGGGCAGCAGCCGGTAGCGGGTTTCGATCCGTTCCCGGACCTCGTCGGAGGACATGTAGGATTCGGCCCGGTCATGCTCGATCTCGCCCAGTGGCATTTCCTCGATGAAACTGATGTCCATGTTCCGTCGGCGGACAAAATCAACCAGGTCGAGTATCTCGTCGTCGTTGCGGTTGTGCATGGCCACGGTGTTGATCTTGATCCGCTCGAAGCCGGCGGCGAGCGCGGCGTCGATGCCCCGCAGCACCTTGTCGAGTTCCCCGACCCGGGTAATGCGCCGGAACCGCTCCGGATCGAGGCTGTCCAGGCTGATATTGATACGGCGCACGCCGGCATCCCGCAGCGGCCGTGCCAGTTTCTGCAGCTGCGAACCGTTGGTGGTCAGCGTCAGTTCCTCGAGTTCCGGGAGCCGGCCCAGCTCCCGGAACAGCCAGATCACGTTCTTCCGCACCAGCGGTTCGCCGCCGGTAATCCGGATCCGCGTCACTCCGAGTTCGGTGAATGCACGCCCCAGGGTGGCCATTTCCTCCAGCGTTAACAGCTGGGCGCGCGGGAGGAACGTCATGTCCTCGCTCATGCAGTAGACGCAGCGGAAATCACAACGATCGGTGACGGACATGCGGACGTAGGTAACATGCCGACCGAACCGATCCACGAGTTTCGGGGTGTCCGGCTGATTGGTGTGCATTCAGTGCCTCGACTTGATCGTTGTGCGGGGCTTCCCGGCGGCGCCCCGGGTCTTCGCAGATGTACGCAATATTCATGCCTCTCCGTAGGCTCGGGAAACTCCCCGTGGTTACGGGGAATCCGGAGTGAATGCCGGAATTTGTGCGCAGCAGCATGGTTCATTCTGCCGCGGTTTCTCCTGACGTGGTGCAAATCGACTCACGTTCAACGGTTTCGAACTCGTTCCCTTCCGGAAACCTGCCTTCGATAAGCGATGCGCCTTGTCCCCTGCAACGCAGACCCTGTGGGGGGTCGCCTCCTTCGCCTGCGGTTTGCCGTCGCTGCACGCTCCGTGGCCGCTCATTGTGGCATAGGGATTGCTTTGCTTCACCGTGCGAACGTGTGCGGGGCGGGAGGCCGCAGTGGTGCATGGCAGAGAGTGACGACGCGACTGTCGAATGGTCTGGGCTGTCCGAGCTGCCCGTGTCCGTGGTCGTGGGGGCGCCGTCGGGCGAAGCCCGTCAGGACCAGCGTAACTGGCGGATCATGGGCGTCGTCGCCGGGGATCGGTTCGCCTCCCGCGCACTGGAGCGGGTACAGATGCGGTCGGGCCCGGACGGTGACCTGTTCCTGTGGCGCGGACACCGCCTGCGGCTGTCGAAAGGCCTCGCGGAGGACTATGCGCTGAATCTGGCGGATCCGGTGCCGGTTATCTATGTGGTGGTCCAGTGGGATCCTGACCGGGGTCTTGTGCCGCTGGAGCTGACGGCCAGCCTCGGAGAAGCGCAGAACATGGATGCCACCGATCTGCGGGCCGTTGACGAATCGGTGCGAACGACGCCGATGCCGGCAGAGGTTGGCCGCTGGCTGGACGCCTTCACCCGGGAGCACTACGTGCCCCGGAAGAGGAAGAAGCGGGGCAAGCGGCGAAGCAGGGCCATTTATGATGCCGAGGTCGGTGACTGGGCGGGGGATGACGGTGAGCAGTGACATGCGGAGAACGAAACCCGAGGTCGGCGGGACGCGACTGGAAGATCAGGATTTCCTTACCCGCTGGTCCCGGCGCAAGCAGGCGCTGCGCCAGGGGGAGGAGCTGCCCGACGCGCCGGTGCCGGCGGACCGTGGGGCAGCGTCCGCCGAAGCGACACAGTCGCAGGAGGCCGAGCAGGTCCGGATCGATCCACGAACCGGGAAACCGTATGATGAGTTGACCGATGACGATATGCCCGATCCGGACTCGCTGAGCGCGGATTCCGACGTCAGCATGTTCATGGCGAAGAATATCTCGCCGGCGTTGCGCATGAAGGCGCTGACCCGGATCTTCCGCACGGCGAAGTTCAACAAGGTGTGCCTGTGTGCGGAGTACGCGGAGGATTACACCAGCTTCACCCCCCTCGGCGACATCGTTCCCCATGACCTCAAGGCGGCGATCGTACGCGAGGCGGAGAAACTGCGCGCGCACCTCAAGGAGCGCGGGCTGGAGATCTCCGATGAGGATGCCAGGGCACGGATTGCGGCGGAATCCCGTGGCGAGAAGCTTCCGGACGTGGAGTCGCTGGCGCGGCGGACCCGGGATCACGAAGTCGAGCAGGCGCAAGCAGAACGGCCGGACCGGTTGCAGAGCTGATGGTGGTGGGACGAAATGACGCAACGAGCGGACGGATTCGGCCAATTGCTGATCTGTTCTCCGTTCTGGTTTGTTTTTTCTGGCCCCTGAATTGCAACATCGTGCTCAAGGTTCTGTGTTCTGAACAAGGGAGTCCATGTGGCGTGTTTCGGTTTTCCCCGGGGATGACCCCGATGAATCCAGGGTGTGCGGACTGACATGGCTGATCTCCTGTCCCTCTACTCCGGAATGCGTTTTCCCGATGAAGGCGGGTATGGAGCGGCGCGCGAGGCGGCGCTGCAGGCGGCCCATGCCGTGGATGTCGAGGCCACTTCGCTGGTGGGCTACCGCTCGGCAGGCTACCTGGTGGTCATCGGGTCGGAACTGGATGCCCTGGAATGCGCCGATATCCTGCGCCCCCACCTGCATTGCACCGTGATCATCACGGCATCGCATGGTGGGACGCTGTCGGAGGAAGCGCAGCAGGCACGTGACGACACCGCCCGGGTGCTGGTGCTCCGTGGTGAGCCGGGCACGATCAGTGGCCATCTCGGCCGCTTTTCCGTGGGCCTTCGCACCGCCCAGGGCGAGGAGCTGATGCCGGCGGAGTACACCCGTCATGACCATCCCTACTTCGACCTGGTGCTGGATCTGCGCCGCGAGCCGGGCGTTCGCGTCGAGGTGCCGCCGTTCGGCTACTACGCACCGGCCGGGGATGGGGAGCGCCTGGCCCGGATGCTCGAAGAAATCCCGGAGATGACCGGAGAGTTCGAGAAACCCCGCTTCTACAACTACAACCCGGACATCTGCGCCCACGGCGACAGGGGCCTGACCGGTTGTACCCGGTGTCTGGACGCCTGTCCCACCGGAGCGATCAGCTCCCTGGGCGATACCGTGGAGGTGGATCCCTATCTTTGCCAGGGGGCCGGGACCTGTGCCAGCGTCTGTCCAACGGGGGCCATGATCTATGCCTATCCGGGGCCGAAGGATCAGATCGCCCGGCTGAAGGCCATGCTGGGCGCCTTCCGCGAGGCCGGAGGCGAGGCGCCGATGGTGGTCTTCCACGACGAGGAGGCCGGAGTGGAACGGCTGGAGCGGCTTGCCGGTGACATGCCCGCACGGGCATTGCCGGTACGGGTTGCCGAGATCGGTGCCGTGGGCATGGACGTATGGCTCTCGGCGCTTGCCTACGGCGCCGCTGAAGTCGTGCTGCTGGACACCGATGCGGTGCCCGTAACCGTGCGGCGTGCCATGCAGGCGCAGCTGAGTTACACGAGACCGTTGCTGGAGGCGATGGGCTACGATCCCGGTTCCCTGGTCTGGCTGGGGGCGGACGACGGTGCGCCACCCCCGGGCCCGGAAGCGGCAACGGCACGGACCGTGCCGCCAGCGGGCTTCGACACCTTCAACGAGAAGCGCGGCACCCTGCGGCTGGCGCTGGACCACCTTTTCGAGCACGGGGCCAGGCAGCCGGCGGAAACGTCGCTGCCCCGGGGGGCACCGTTCGGCCAGGTTCTGGTCAACGAGGATACCTGCACCCTGTGCATGGCCTGTCCGCAGGTTTGCCCGACCCGTGCGCTGACCGATGCGGGCGACAAGCCGCAACTGAATTTCACCGAGGACCTGTGCGTCCAGTGCGGTCTGTGCCAGACAGCCTGCCCGGAGGATGCCATCCGGCTGCAGCCGCGATTCCTGTTCGACTGGGAGGAGCGGCGTCGTACCCGGGTGCTCAACGAAGAGGAGCCGTTCCGGTGTATCAGCTGCGGCAAACCGTTTGCCACGCCCAGCGTGATCGACCGGATGACTGAGCGTCTGGGTGACCACCACATGTTCCAGTCGGAGGATGCGCTGAGGCGACTGAAGATGTGCGGGGATTGCCGCGTGGTGGACATGTTCAAGGACGATGTCGAGGCCGGTTCCAAACCCAAGTGGTACGGACCGCAATGAGGAGGGGTCGATGAGCGGAGGCGATTCGGTGACGGTTCCGGCTGCTCCTTCCCGGGAGAACGAGCTGCGGGCGGGGACCTGGAACCTGCTCGGTAACCTGCTCGCCGGCCCGCCCGCCAGCGAGGTGCTGGAACTGCTCAGCGGGATACGGGACCCGGCGTCGGAACGCGAGCGGGACGAGATCGCCAGCGCCTGGGCGACACTGCGGATTGCCGCACAACGGGCTGTTCCCACTGCGCTGGAGCAGGAGTACCAGGATGTATTCATCGGTGTGGGCGGGGGCGAGATTACCCCCTATGCTTCCTGGTACGAGACTGGTTCGCTGCTGGAACGTCCCCTGATCGAACTGCGCCAGGATCTGCAGTTGATCGGAATCGAGCGCCAGGCCGGTGTGACGGAGCCGGAAGACCACGCCGCCGCGATCTGCGAAGTCATGTCCGTGGTCATCAATGATCCCGACATCGGCCTGGACTGGGAGAAGCAGTTTTTCGAGCGCCATATCCATCCGTGGATGGGTCGCCTGTTCCGCGACCTGCAGCAGGCGCCGTCGGCCGGCTTCTACAAGGCTGTCGGCAGCCTGGGCGAAGCATTCGTTCGCCTGGAGCAGCGCTACTTTTCAATGCCGGCCTGAGGGAGACGGGCCGGCCAGATTGATGCAGGGAGTCTTCTGGAGAGGGTTATGGAGAGTTGCGTAACGACCATGGTGAGGAGGAGCCAGCGATGAAAGAACAGGACAGGACGGGAGGTGAATCCCGGCGCACGTTCCTGAAGACCATGGCCGCCACCGGTGGCGCAGTCGCCGTGACGGCCGGAATGGGGACCACGGTAGCCTCCGCCCGCGAGGAAACCTCTTCGGAGGTTGCCAGCGAGAAGCGCGGCTATCACGAGACACAGCATATTCGGGACTATTACGCGCGAGCGGGTATCTGAGCGCTGCCGGCAGGCGTAGCTCGGTGTCCGTTGTCCGTGGAGGAGGTTCACCATGAAACTGATGAAGAAGAGTGCTGCGGCGTCTGGTATCTCGGCGCCCGGCCTGCTGGGGAAGGCGATCGGCCGACGCACCTTCCTGCAGGGCTCCGGCCTTGCGGTTGGCGGGGCCGTGGTCGCGGGCTCGCTGCCGCTGACCATGGTCAGGAAGGCGAAGGCCGCGCCGCGCGTTGCGCCGGACTCGGAGATTCAGCGGGTCAAGACTATCTGTGGCCACTGCTCCGTAGGATGCAGCACCATAGCCGAGGTTCACAACGGGATTTGGATCGGGCAGGAGCCCGCTTTCGACAGCCCCATCAACCTGGGGGCGCATTGCGCCAAGGGTGCGGCACTGAGGAACCACGGCCACAGCCAGCGGCGTATCAAGTACCCCATGAAACTGGTGGACGGTCGCTGGCAGCGGATCAGCTGGGAACAGGCCATCGACGAGATCGGCGACAAGCTCCTGGAGATCCGCGAAGAGTCCGGGCCGGACTCCTTGTGGTTCGCCGGTTCGTCCAAGGCGAACAACGAGGGTGCCTACCTGCAACGCAAGTTCGCTGCCTTCTGGGGGTCGAACAACTGCGACCACCAGGCGCGCATCTGCCACTCCACTACGGTGGCCGGTGTGGCGAATACCTGGGGGTACGGCGCCCAGACCAACTCCTACAATGACATCAACAAGTCCGAGTGCATCGTGATGTGCGGCTCCAACGCCGCCGAAGCGCACCCCGTGGCCATGCAGATGATCCTGCGCTCGAAGGAGAACGGGGCCAAGCTGATCGTCATGGATCCACGCTTCACCCGTACCGCGGCGCATGCCGACACCTATGTCCGCTTCCGCTCCGGTACCGACGTGCCGTTGCTCTGGGGCATCCTCTGGCATGTCTTCGAGAACGGCTGGGAAGATACCGAGTACCTGCGACAGCGGGTGTTCGGCATGGACCGGGTACGTGAAGAGGTCGCCAAGTGGACCCCGGACGAGGTCGAGCGGGTCACCGGTGTCGGTGAGGAAGCCCTCTACGATGTGGCCCGGACCATGGCGGAGAACCGCCCCGGCACGTTCGTGTGGTGCATGGGCGGCACCCAGCACACCATCGGCAGCAACTATGTCCGGGCCTACAACTGCCTGCAGCTGGCGCTCGGCAATATCGGTGTCGAGGGTGGTGGTGCCAACATCTTCCGCGGACATGACAACGTTCAGGGTGCCACGGATATCGGCCCGAATCCGGACAACCTGCCGGGTTACTACCCGATCTCGGAAGCCGGCTGGCAGCACTGGTGCCGGGTCTGGGACGTGGACTACGAGTGGCTGGAGCAGCGCTTTGACCAGGCCGAGTACGACGACGGTCGCGGCGGCACCGTGAAGAACATGAATGCCGGCGGCATCACCGTCTCCCGCTGGATCGACGGGGTGCTGGAGGACAGTGACAACATCGCCCAGAGGGACAACATCCGGGCGGCCATCTTCTGGGGCCATGCGCCCAACTCCCAGTCCCGGGGTCCCGAAATGAAACGGGCCTTCGAGATGCTGGACCTGCTGGTGATTGCCGATCCGTATCCCACCGTGAGCGCGGTGCTGCATGACCGGAAGAACAACACCTACCTTCTTCCCGCGGCCACGCAGTACGAGCAGGCGGGTTCGGTGACCGCCTCCAACCGCTCCATCCAGTGGCGGGAGAAAGTGATCGACCCGCTTTACGAGCACAAGAGCGACGGCGAGATCGCCTACCGGCTCGCCAGCAAGCTCGGCTTCGCCGACCAGATGTTCAAGCACATCGAGGTGCGGGACAACGTGCCGGTTCCGGAGAGTATCCTCCGCGAAGTCAATCGGGGTGCGTGGTCCATCGGCTACACGGGGCAGAGTCCGGAGCGGCTCAAGGAGCACATGGCCAACCAGCGTCATTTCGACGTGGTGAGCCTGAAGGCGGAGGGCGGTCCGCTGGATGGCGAGACCTACTGCCTGCCCTGGCCCTGCTACGGCACTCCGGAGCTGAAGCATCCCGGCACCCACGTTCTCTATGACACCAGCAAGCACGTCATGGAGGGTGGTGGTAACTTCCGCGCCAACTTCGGCACGGAGTACGAAGGCGAGAACCTCCTGGCGGAGGATTCGTACCCGGTCGGGGCGGAAATCCAGGGCGGCCATCCACAGTTCGACTCCGAGCTTCTCAAGCAGCTTGGCTGGTGGGATGAGCTGACGGACGAGGAGAAGGAAATGGCCGAAGGCCGGGCCTGGACCACCGACCTCTCCGGCGGCATCATCCGGGTCGCCATGAAGCACGGCAACCACCCGTTCGGCAACGCGAAGGCGCGTGCCTACGTGTGGAACTTCCCGGATCCGGTCCCCGTGCACCGTGAACCGCTCTACACGCCGCGCTACGACCTGGTCGAGGACTACCCGACCTACGAGGACCGCGCCGTGTTCTACCGGCTACCCACCCGCTGGGAGTCGGTGCAGGCCCGGGACTACAGTCGTGAGTTCCCGCTCATTCATACCTCCGGCCGACTGGTCGAGTATGAAGGCGGCGGCGAGGAAACCCGCTCCAACCCCTGGCTGGCCGAGCTCAAGCAGGACATGTTCGTCGAGATCAATCCTGCGGATGCCAACGACGCCGGCGTGCGGGACGGCCAGACGGTCTGGCTGGAAGGCCCCGAAGGCGGCCGGATACGCATCAAGGCCCTGGTCACGAATCGCGTCGGTCGCGGAACAGTATTCACGCCGTTCCACTTCGGCGGCCACTTCCAGGGCGAGGACCTGCTCAGCAAGTATCCGGACGGCGCAGCCCCCTACGTGCGTGGTGAGTCCACCAACACCGCGACCACGTACGGCTATGACGCGGTAACGATGATGCAGGAAACCAAGACCACGCTCTGTCGGGTCATCCCCGCCTGATAACGCATTGAGAGGAGAGCCGTCATGGCGAGAATGAAGTTTCTCTGTGACGCGGAACGCTGCATCGAGTGCCAGGCGTGCGTGACCGCGTGTAAGAACGAGCATGAAGTGCCCTGGGGCGTCAACCGCCGGCGGGTCATCGTCATGAACGATGGCCGGCCCGGTGAGAAATCCGTCTCCGTCGCCTGCATGCACTGTACCGACGCACCCTGTGCCGCGGTCTGTCCGGTGGATTGCTTCTACACCACGGCGGACGGCATCGTGCTCCACGACAAGGACCTCTGTATCGGTTGCGGATACTGCTTCTATGCCTGCCCCTTCGGGGCACCGCAGTTCCCGCAGCAGACGGCCTTCGGCGTGCGCGGCAAGATGGACAAGTGCACGTTCTGTGCGGGCGGGCCGGAAACCGCGGGCTCCCGTGCCGAGTTGATCAAGTACGGCACCAACCGCGTGGCCGAGGGCAAGCTGCCCCTGTGCGCAGAGATGTGCGCGACCAAGGCGTTGCTGGCTGGTGACGGTGACATTGTCGCCGACATCTACCGGAAACGGGTCATGACCCGTGGTGGACGGCCCCAGACCTGGGGCTGGCAGGCCGCCTACGGGGAGGACGCCTAGACACACGGCCGGAGACAGGGCGAGCGCCCTGTCTCCGGCCCGTTCCGGTAGAACAAGATCAGAGAGGAGCGTCAAGATGCCGAATAAAAGCGTTCTTGCCCTTTGCGGGGCAGGGTGCCTGTTTCTGCTCAGTGCGTGTGGGGACGTCACCATGTACGAGCCGGGTGTGTATAAGGGCAAGCATGATGAAACTGCGACCGAAGAGGCGGTGCAGCAGCGTTCGGGCGACCTGCGCGAACGGGCCCAATCCGGCATGACGGACCGCTAGGCGAGGAGACTTCAATATGCATGCGCACAATCCATCCGCCAGGGCACAACGTCGCTGGCGGGCGACGTTGTGGAGCATCGTCGCCATCATCGTGCTGGCCATCGCGTTGCCCTCCATCAGTTACGTGATGGCGCAGACAAGCGGTGCCTATGGCGGTCAGCGTGATTTCACCGAAGACCGGGCCACCAATCCCCGATCCGACATGTGGCGGGATGCCCGCGAGGGAAGTGGCGGGTACACCACCCAGACCGGGCCCTACATCACCAACACCATGATCAGCAACGTCGGCGAGAACTGGCGTCAGATCCGCACCGGTCCCCTGGTGACCTATGGTGGCTGGGCGCTGGTCGTTGTGCTCGCGCTGATCAGCCTGTTTGCCGTGGTCAAGGGCCGAATACGGATCGAGGGTGGACGATCCGGTATGACGGTGGAGCGATGGAAGGCCTACGAGCGGTTCCTGCACTGGTTCACTGCCCTGAGTTTCGTGGTGCTGGCAATCACCGGGCTTAGCCTGTTGTTCGGGCGCTACGTACTGATTCCTCTGTTCGGGCACTCGGGGTTTGCCACCTATGCGCAGTTCGCCTACAACGTGCACAACGCCCTCGGGTTGTTCTTCTCGGTCGCCGTATTGCTGATGATCGTGCTGTGGATCCGCCATAACATCCCGAACAAGACGGACCTGCAGTGGTTCCGGCAGGGCGGCGGCATCATCGGCAACAAGCATCCCTCGGCCGGAAAGGTGAACGGTGGCGAGAAGGTATGGTTCTGGCTCGGGGTGGTTGTGCTTGGCCTCACGGTCATCATCTCCGGTTTCATCCTGCTCTTCCCCAACATGGGCTTCCAGACCCGCGAGATCATGGCCTGGTCCCAGGTGGTGCACGCGGTGGCTGCGCTGGTGTGGATCGCGCTCTTCTTCGGTCACGCCTACATCGGCACCATCGGGACCGAAGGCGCCTTCGAAGGCATGGCCCGCGGGCGGGTGGATACCAACTGGGCGAAGCAGCACCACGACCTCTGGTACGAGGAAATCGTGGCCAAGGGCGAGAAGCCGGTCCCCGAGGACGAGCTGCGACGGCAGAAGGAGGCACCGCCGGTTCGAGTCGAGGGACAGACCGGCCACTAGCCAGCAAGGCAGGTGATCGTCGCAATCCGGGACGGCAGGGGATTCCCTGCCGTCCTTTTTTGCCGGTTCCGGACGGTATACTGATACCCGCGACAATCCTGATGGCGGGAGCGTTCACTGCCGCGGGGTGCCGCGGTCTTGCCGATGGAGGAGGGATGAAGTTCCTGCGCGTTGCACGGCTCGATGACACGGACGAGCATGTCTACGAACGGGCGGCTCAGGTGGGGGAGCTTGCGGTGCCGGGCAGTTTCCTCTACACCTTCTCTGACGAGGATCCCGCGGAGTTCCAGGGCAAACGCCGACAGGCGTTCAGCCACGCCTTTCTGGGAGTCGGCTCTTTCGGCCACTGTACCGTCGTCACCATCGCCGAGATCAGCGACGGTGAATACAAGAGCGTGGTGGAAAGCCTTGCCCGGCACTTCATGGACGCCTATGGCGCCCCCGGCCTCCAGGAGGCGCTGCCATACGCCCGCGAGGAGGCGGAGTATGCCGCAAGCCTGTGCGAGCATGAGGTGAACACCCTGCTGGCCCTGGAGCGTGTGGTGGACGGGCGGGGTATCCACGAGACCTTCAAGGTCGTTCGACCGCAGGCAAACTGGCAGGGAACGGAGGTCAGAATCTGGAAGGCCGAACCGGACGACTGATCCGGAGCAGCCGCGCCGCCGGGCCGGTTCTCCTCATCGCCCTGATGCTGGTCGGCATGGGTCTTGCGATCTGGCAGCCGGTGGAGTTGCCCGTGCTGCTGGGCTGGGGCGAATGGCTGACGGCGCATCCGGGGATGCTCCTGCTCCTTGTCTTTGTCATGACGCTACTGTTCTCCCTGGGCCTTCCGGGCAGCGCCTTCATCTGGCTGGTCGCGCCGTTCCAGCCGCTGGTCGTGTCCACGGGACTGCTGGTCACCGGCAGTGTGGCAGGGGCCGCGGGCGCCTACCACCTGGCCCGTGCCCTTGGCTCGGACCTGCCGGTCGGCCCCCGGGGAGAACGGATCAGGATATTCCTCGCCTCCCATGGCAACATGGCGACCCAGTGCGCACTGCGTCTGCTGCCGGGCTTTCCCCATGCCGCGATCAATTTCGGCGCCGGCGTTCTGAAACTGCCCCGGTTGCCGTTTCTCCTGGCCGCCCTGCTGGGATTGACGGTCAAATGGGCGGTCTATACCAGTGCGATCCACAGCGGTCTTGGCGCGCTGGAACGTGGGGAGGTCATTGCCCTCACCGAGGTGCTGCCGCTGGTATTGCTGGCAGTGATGCTGCTGATCGGCGTGTGGCTGCGTTCTCGCCTGGAGCGCCATGGCAAGTGACCGGAAGTGGTCCCCGGGTGGCATCGCGGGATCGTGGATCGTTGCGGGTGCATCCGATGTCCACACTGTGAGGATGGTACGGTACAGACATCGCCGGGCATCGGGCCGGGCGACCCTGGCGAAGCCACATTGGAACAGGACGGGAAGAGATGGAGGACACGATCGAATCGCCGCTCGTGCTGGAATCCGGTTACGCGGAGTTGCCAGGGCATTTCCACGCCCGGGTAACACCCGTTCCGGTCGTCGAGCCGACGCTGGTGGAACTCAACCGGGCACTCTGCGCCGAACTTGGCCTTGATCCCGATGCCTTGCCACGCGATGGCTGGGCGGCTGTCTTCTCCGGTAACCGGAGCCTCCAGGGGGCCCGGCCCGTGGCGATGGCCTATGCCGGCCACCAGTTCGGTCATTTCGTTCCGCAACTGGGGGATGGTCGTGCCGTATTGCTGGGCGAGGTGGTGGATCATGATGGTCGACGGCGGGAGATACAGCTCAAGGGGGCTGGTCGCAACCCCTTCTCCAGGCAGGGGGATGGCCGCGCGCCGCTCGGTCCGGTTCTGCGCGAGTACCTGGTGAGCGAGGCGATGCACGCCCTGGGGATCCCCTCGACCCGGGCCCTCGCCGCCGTCACCACCGGTGAGACCGTGCGCCGGGAGGAGCTACTGCCGGGAGCGATACTCACCCGCGTCGCGTACAGCCATGTGCGGGTCGGGACCTTTCAGTATTTCGCCGCCCGCGGCGATACGGAGTCCGTGCGCCTGTTGTGCGACTACGTGATCGGGCGTCTGTACCCGGAACTGCGGGACGCCGGCAATCCCGCCCTGGCCCTGCTTGACGTGGTCGCCGAGCGCCAGGCGCTACTGGTTGCACGCTGGATGTGCATCGGTTTCATCCACGGTGTCATGAATACGGACAACATGGCGATATCCGGGGAGACCATCGACTACGGCCCCTGCGCGTTTCTGGATGACTACGCACCCGGTACCGTCTACAGCGCCGTTGACCAGTTCGGGCGTTACGCTTACGGCAACCAGCCGGGGATCGCCCAATGGAACCTGGCGCGCTTCGCGGAGGCTCTGTTGCCGCTGATCGATCGCGAACAGCAGAAGGCGATCGATCTCGCCACCGAGGTGGTTGCCGGATTCCGCCAACGGTTCGACAGACACTGGACCGACGGCATGCGGCGCAAGATCGGATTGAGCGTGGATCGCGAGGAGGATCAGTCGCTGGTGGACTCACTGCTGGACGTCATGGACCGGAATCAGGCGGATTTCACCCTCACGTTCCGCCGTCTGTGTGATGCAGCGGAGGATCCGACGGCCCGGGAAGGCGTGCGCGAGCAGTTTGCCGATCCGGGTGCCTTCGACGCCTGGGCGCGGCGCTGGCAGGAACGGATGCAGCAGGAATCCCTTGCCCCGGCCCGGCGCGCGGCCTCCATGCGAGCGCTGAACCCGGCCCGCATTCCCCGCAACCACAGCGTGGAGCAGGCACTGGCAGCGGCCGTGGATGAAGGGGATTTTACCGCGTTCCGGGAGATGCTGGCGGCCATGCGCCAGCCATACGCCGATGTCGACGGGCCGGACCCCTACGCCGCGCCGCCGCGCCCGGACGAGAGGATCCGCAACACCTTCTGCGGTACCTAGTGTGCCGGCACACCAGACCTCCTCTCCGTTCCGATGCTTCATGGATCTGGTCTGCTCATGCAACCAATTCCGGAAGCGTAGCGCGTGGCAGCGTGGAAACCGCCGAGCGCCGGGGGCTGGCGTCGCACGCGGCCGGCACCGCGGCGGTGTGGTCTGCCGGTAATCCCCGACATATAGTGGTACCCGGAGGAGCAGCGGGTGCATCCCGCCGGGAGAATGACAATGATCCAGCGTCTCGATCTGCAGCTGTCGCTGCTGCGTGGAGCGACGGTCCCACGACCGTGCCTTGCTGCCGGCCAGCCGAGTCGTAGCCGCGAAGTCCAGCTTCGCCCGCAGCACCGGGCCAGCGTCTCGGATCGGCTTGCCGTCCTGCTGCTGGACCTTGTGGCCAGGGGCCATATTCCCCCCGGCACACGCCTGCCACCGGAGCGGCAGATCGCCGAGTCGGTCGGTGTCAGCCGCGTGTGCGTACGCGCCGCGCTGGAACGGCTCAAGACCCAGGGGTATCTGCAGTCGGTCCAGGGCAGCGGTACCCGTGTCGTCGCCGCGGACGACGAGGAGGATTTTCCGCTCGCCCTGTTACTGGCGGCCAATACCGACAACCTCCATGATCTTGCCGACATGCGAGGATACCTGGAGTGCTGGGCGGCGGAGCGGGCGGCTCATTTCGCCACCGTCGAGCAGGTCGAGAGCCTGCGCGAGCTGGTGGAGGAGGCGGAGCGCCCCGACTTTCCCGACGACGCCAAGGCCGAGAACGATCTGCACTTCCATCAGACCATTGCCAGGGCGTCCGGTAGCCGTGTCTACGAACATCTGGTGCTGCTGCTCAACCGTACTCTGCGTGCCTATTTCGTCCAGGTGCGCTACACCCTGTACACCGGCCCCGAACGCGACCGGGAGCTGCGTGAGCATCACCGTGCCATCTACCAGGCAATCGCAGCGGGTGATCCACGTACCGCTCGCGACGCGATGCACCAGCATTCCCTCGCCGTTCGCGCTGCCTATCGCGAGAACGGCGAGGCCCTGGTCAGCGTCAGCCAGTTCCGCAACTCCGCCCTGACGCTGTCCGCGGAGGAGGTGCTGGCGTTGCTCGCCGAGGCACGGGACGACCTGCTGTGCGACAAGGTCGCGATGGCCATCCTGGCGCTGGTGACGTCCGGCCGCCTCGGTCCGGGTGACAAGCTGCCGGGCGAGAGGGAACTGGCGGACCGCATGGACGTCAGCCGGGTGTCGGTGCGTGCTGCACTTGGCCGCCTGAAGCAGGCCGGATGGCTTGAATCCATGCCGCGTAGCGGCACCCGTGTTGCCGGCAAGCAACCGCCGCAGTGCCCACCCCCCAGCCTGGAAGCCCTGGTGAAGGCGAGTCGGGCCAACCTGAGTGACCTGTGCGAGATCCGCGGCTACCTGGAAGTCCGGGCCGCCGGGCGGGCGGCCAGCCTGGCTACGGAGGATCAGCGCTGGGAACTGGAGAAGATCGTCCGCGACATGAAGCGAGTCGACCGGAGCGCGCGATTCAAGGCGCACGATGATCTCCGCTTTCACCTTGTCATCGCCAGGGCCTGCGGCAGCGCCGTCTATCAGTACCTGATGGATGCCCTGCAGGACACACTGGCGGACTACTTCGAGTATGCCCGCAACGATCTGGCGCCGGCTCCGGAGGACGATGCCGCGGCCCTGGAGCAGCACATCGCCATTCAGGAAGCGATCTGCAACCGGGATGCGGCGGCCGCCATTCAGGCCATGGACGAACACAGTCGCTACTTTCGCGAGGTGTTCCGGCGCCGCTGGCCATCACCCGGGCCCCGGTCCTGAATCCACTCCGGCGGGGCCGCTGACTCCTTCCCCCGGACTGTCGATCTGGTCCTGTCCCAGGACCAATCCAGGGAAACCACGGCGCTCCCCCGTCAGCTCGCCGCGATTGGTCTGATCGCCTCACCACATGCCGCCTTGCCGCCGGGCAGGGTATGCGGTTTGCTGACCCTGCGCGGCCCGAAGGCCGCCGATCCGGCTTTTCAAGAACGCCGCGGAACGGTTCCGCGACATAACGGTGCGCGCCGGCGACTTTCCGGTCAGGCACCAGGGAGGAGACAAGACGATGGCGGTACAAACGTACGGCAGATTATCCGCAACGCTGGCCCTGGTCGGGGGAATGCTTTTCGGTGGCATCGGCACCGCGTCCGCACAATACACCGCAAGCGCCTTTGTCGGCCCGCTGCACCCGGTAGTAGAGGGCGGCTACGAGGTCTTTATCGAGCAGGTGGAGGAAGCCAGTGGTGGCGAGATAGAGTTCACCATGTACGCGGGCGGATCCCTCCTCGGTGCACGGGAGACGCTGTCCGGTGTGCGTGACGGCGTTGCCGACATCGGTTTCATTGTCCTTGTCTATCACCCGGCGGAGTTCCCCCATGGGGCGCTGCTCGCCGACATGGCGCTGATGGCCGAGGACGTGCCGGCGACCTCCGCTGCCGTCACGGAGATCACGCTGCTGCACTGTGATGCCTGCCACGAGGAGATGCGGCGCAACGATGTCATCCCCTTCGGCGCCTACGCCACCACGATGTACAACATCATCGGCAAGCAGCCCTATGAGACGAAGGAGTCGCTGCGGGGGCAGCGGGTGCGTACCCCCGGTGGTGCCTGGGACCGCTGGGCCCGGCATGTGGGTGCGGTTCCGGTCAACGTGCCGGCGAGCGAGGTCTACGAGGGCCTCAACCGCGATGCGCTGAATATCGTCCTGTTGCCGGTGTCCGATTACGGCGCCTACAACCTGTGGGATGTCGCCTCCCACGTGACCATGCTGCCGGTGGGCTCTTTCTTCTCCAATACCACCTTTGCCATCAACCGGGATTTCTGGCGCTCGCTGAGCCCGGAGCACCGGCAGCTGATCATGGACCACGGTGCGATCAGTTCCATGGGAACCACCGTTACCTACCTGCGGCAGAACGCCGCGGTCGGTGATGAACTGCGGGAGCAGGGCATCGAGGTGGTCGAACCCTCCGCTGAACTGCAGGAGGACCTGGCCGCGTTCCGCGAAGCGGATCGGGAGACCATCCTGGAGAACGCCCGTGAGCGCGGAATCGAGGACCCGGAGGGCTTCCTGGAACTGTTCGAGAGCAAGGTGGCGAAGTACCAGGAGCTGTTCGACGGTCTCGAGGACGACCATAAGGCGATGGTCGACGTCGTGCAGCGGGAAGTCTACGACCGCATCGACCCCGAGAGCTTCGGCTTCTGAGAGTTCCGGCTCCGGGCCCGTCC
>SLLM01000100.1 GCA_007134055.1 Ectothiorhodospiraceae bacterium
CACCGAAGCCCTTCAAGTGGACCAAAACCGCCGAAGACATCCTCACCAGGGAACGTCGCGCCCTGGACGCCCTCGATGAAACCCGCGGGAATAGGTAGGATGTGTCAGACTCGGAACGCTATGATAGTGGATCGCGGACCTGGGCAAGATGACGTACGGAGAACCAACTCAAGCCGGCCATTGCCGCCGCGGTGGCAAGACAGAGGACGAGTCCACCGAGTTGAAATGATAATCCAGATAGCAGCGTCCCCAAGAGACGGCCGGCGGCATTGGCCATGTAATAGAAGCCAACATCCATTGAGACCCGTTCCGACTTTGAAAAGGCCAAGATCAAGTAAGAGTGGAGCGCAGAGTTTAGGGCGAAGACAACACCAAAAACGAGGAGCCCGGCCACAAGCATTATGGTGAGCCAAAGCGCTTCGCCACCTGCAGCGAGCGCTAGACCGGACAGTATAAGGGGGATTAGGGTGAGTGTGCCGACCCAGAATTGGGCCTGCGAAACTGTATCGCTCTCCGTCTTGGTATACTTGTCCAGCAGCTTTGGTGCCGTGGCCTGCACTACTCCATATCCAATAACCCAGAGCGCCATAAAGGAGCCGATGAGGAAGAAGACTGTGCGGTTCCCTTCCGGCGTGCCATCCGAGAGTACAGCATAAAAGTAGATCGGGATGCCAACCACGAACCATACATCCCGCGCGCCGAACAGAAAGACTCGCGCGAGTGATAGCCGGTTGATCCGGGGATCCTTGGAAAAGACGTCCCGGAACGGCACCCCCCTCCTGCCGTGCGGCAAGCCAGCCGGCATGAAGAGGATGACACCAACGAGGATCACGAAGAGCAAGATAGCCATCGCAAGTACGGCCGACCGGAACCCGAGCGCTCCTAGCAGTACAGCGCCGAGAAGGAAGCCCACGCCCTTGACTGCATTCTTCGAGCCGGTCAGCAGTGACACCCAGCGGAAGAGTGCCCCTTCCGCTGCGGGAGCGAGGTGCTTGACGGCCGATTTTGAAGACATCTTGGCAAGATCCTTGGCGACGCCCGAGGCGCCTTGGACGAGCATGACGAACGCGACGGAGGTTGCAATTGTCCAATTCGGGTCGAGCTGGGTCAGTGCAAGCAAGGCGATAATCTGCAGACCCAGCCCTCCATAAAGGGTTGAAGTCAGGCCGAAGCGCGCCGCCAACCAACCGGCCGAGAGGTTCGTCACTATGCCGGCAACCTCATAAAGCAGGAAGAGGTAGGCCAAGTGGATTGGTGAGAATCCAAGGGCATTGAAATGCAGGAGAACGAGCATTCGAAGCGCCCCGTCCGTCAGCATGAACGTCCAGTAAGCTGCTGTAACGGTTATATAGGCGGCAAGCCCTTCACGCAGCGTCGTCACCGGAGTCTCTCCGCCATCATCCGAGCAAGATCTGCCATACGGTTCGCATAGCCCCATTCATTGTCATACCAAGCGAAGACCTTTACCTGTGTTCCGTTAACCACCATCGTCGAAGGCGCGTCGATGATGGCCGATCGCGGATCACCTCGGAAGTCGACGGAAACCAGCGGCCGCGCTTCGTAGCCGAGGATGCCGGCTAGAGGGCCATCGGCCGAAGCCTGGAAGAGACCGTTCACTTCCTCTACGCTCGTCGGTCTCTCAAGCTCGAAAACGCAGTCCGTAAGGGAAGCGTTCAGAAGTGGCACACGAACCGCGTGGCCGTTCAGGCGACCCTTGAGTTCGGGATAAATGTAGGCGATCGCGGTCGCTGATCCGGTTGTAGTAGGGATAAGCGATGTCAGCGCAGATCGGGCCCGGCGAAGATCCTTCATTGGCTTGTCGACCATGACCTGGGTGTTGGTAACGTCGTGAACTGTAGTTATGCTGCCGTGCCGGATTCCGATTTCCTCGTGGAGAACCTTGACCACAGGCGCGAGACAATTTGTGGTACAGGAGGCGGCCGATACGATCTGGTGCACTTTCGGGTCATAGAGGTCATGGTTGATCCCGTAGACGAAATTGCTTGATGGCAGCTCCTTGACTGGCGAGGAGACAAGTACCTTTCCCACGCCGGCCGTGAAATATGGCTCAATCTTCTTTGGCGTCTTGAATATCCCCGTACAGTCTAGGACAATTACTATTCCCTCTTCTACGAGAGGCAGGTCTTCGATCCTGCTTTCGTGTGTAAGGCGTATTCGGTCGCCATTGATGGTCACCCCGTCGTTGTCATGGCTGATCCTTGCGTCCCAACGGCCATGCACGCTGTCGAATTCGAGCAAGTGGGCGTGAATCTTTGAATCTCCGACGGGATCGTTGATCAGGCAGATGTCGACGTCTCCGGTATTGCTCTTGAGCGCGCGAAGTACAAGCTTCCCGACGCGGCCGAGTCCGTTTATGGCTACACGAGTCATGATATTTCCTCTATTTGGGGTGTTCCACCGAGAAGATGGTTTTGATCGACGTTGACGAATTCCCGACCACCCCAATTTTTGCGTTTTCTTACGCCGCTCTCCAAATATCCTGACATCATTGCAGGTTACAGCTCAACAACAAGACCGTCATACGCGCATTCTTCGGGGATCGAATCGACGTGATTCAGCATCTCGGGGCCCATATGGGTCAGGATCATTCGTTTTGCGCCGAGTTCATGTCGATGCTCCTTGAGATCAGGATAGTTCATATGGAATTTCACTGGTTTCTGATAAAAATAGCACTCGCTGATGAAGAGATCAGCATCCCGAGTAAGATCCGGCATGTGCTGAGTCCAGGCACTGTCGCCAGTATATGCGATTACTTTTCCGGCTACCTCTATTCGTATCGATGTTGGGTTTGTTTGAGCGGTGTGAACCGCAGGATAAGTGATCACCTTAAGATCTCGAAGCCAGCATTCTTTCGAAGTCGGGAGCTCGATGACCTCGTAATCAAACTTGGGTTTCATGGCGTGACTACCAGGCATGAGAACTTCCATCATCTCAGCAAGACGTTTCTGGGAATCTATCGGACCGGCAACTGTAAGTGGTGTTTCTCGTTTGGCACCCAGCATGGCATCCATTAGCATGGGGGGAATGCCTGCGCAGTGATCGCCATGGATATGTGTGAGAAGAATGGCATCGATCGAATTGTGAGGAATCCCGAGTTTATTTAATGCAACCAAACTGGTAGCCCCAAAATCGATGGCAAACCGAATTCCAGGCGCATCGACAAGGAAACAGGTATTGTTCCTGCCCCCCGATCCGAAGGCATCTCCTGTTCCGACGAAGGTTAGCGTCACGGCCATGTTATCCTCCACGCAAGCTTGTCTCGGTTGGGTGGTGTGGTGTCAGGTCAAATCGCGCCGTTTTCGCGCAGCGAGGCAATTTGACTGGCATTCATATTGAGGACTTCTTCAAGCACCTCTTCTGTATTTTCACCCAGCATGGGCGGTTGACGCCTATACCGTACAGGCGTATCTGACAGCTTCAAGGGATTTCCTAGCAGGTCCACTTTACCGCTGCCGGCGGCTGGGTGGGGCATGGAAATCTTCATTTCTCTGTGCAGCACCTGTGGATCTTCGAAGACTTCGTCCAAGGTTTGAACCGGAACGCACATGATGTTTGTCTTCTCCAACTGATTGAGCCACCAGGCAGTGGATCTTTCACGGATTATTTCTTGAACCACTTCTACCGTCGCCCTTCGATTGTTCACTCTCGCAGCGTTCGTAGCAAAGCGCTCGTCAGCCGGGAGGTCATCTCGACCGACTAATTCACAGAAACGTCGGAATTGATCATCATTGTTGCAGGCAAGCACGACGGTTCCGTCCTGCGTATCGAAGGCTTGGTAGGGAACCGTGTTCGGATGACCTGTACCTAGGCGTACTGGGACCTTTCCACCTATCAGGTAGTTCAGCGCCTGGTTCGCGAGCCATGCCACCTGCACGTCCAGGAGTGCAACATCGATGTGCTGACCATGGCCTGTCGCGTCGCGGTTACGTAGCGCAGCTAGGATTGCGACAGTCGCATACATTCCGCTCATGATGTCGTTTATCGCCACGGGGACTTTTACTGGCGGACCTCCCTCCTCGCCCGTCATACTCAACAGTCCGCCCATCGCCTGAGCAGCCATGTCATATCCTGGTCGATTGGCATAAGGGCCCGTTTGGCCATAACCGGAGATTGAGCAATATACTAATCTTGGAAATTCATCCCTTAAATCTTCATATCCAAGCCCAAATTTTCTCAGACCTCCCACCTTGTAGTTCTCGATCAATACGTCCGACTTTCGAAGTAAGTCCTTGACCAGCGCTTGCCCCTCCGGTCTTGACATGTCGATCGTGATGGATCTCTTGTTGCGGTTGCAGCATAAGTAATAGGCGCTTTCGCCGGTATCATTTCCGTCTGCATCTTTTACGAAAGGGGGGCCCCAGTGACGCGTTTCGTCCCCAAGGCCAGGTCTTTCTACCTTGATGACCTCAGCTCCGAGATCAGCCAACAACTGTGTACAAGATGGACCAGCCAGGACGCGACTTAGGTCAAGTATTCGCAGACCAGCGAGGCAGCCTCTTGAATCGGTCATTTGTCTCCCCTCCATTTCTCGCATTTACCGACCTCAGTTGCTGTCCAACCAGTCGGTATCGACAAATGTCATGATACATCGACAATGGTCAAACTGCAACCGATACTGCCCACTATGCTTGCGGAATTTCTGGTCAGAGGCCGGCCAGGCAATCGCATGCGACTCATGCTTCGCTCAAGTCATTGAAATTTATGTGACGGAAGATGTCATCGCAGCCGCGCCAGTATTTAGAACAGAGGTTCTAGTGTTCGCCACCTGACACAAGATTCCCATCGGCGGCTTGATGTGCCATATTCGGGGCATGAGACGCGATGACATCTGCCTATTCCTTGGCCCCGCCGACCGCTCGGAGCTTCAAGCC
>SLLM01000053.1 GCA_007134055.1 Ectothiorhodospiraceae bacterium
AGCATCTGCCGTGACCAACGCGTCGACGCTAGCGCCAGCCGGAAGTCCGTGTCAATCTTGTCCGGCCATCCACCGGATCGTACAGTGTGTTCATGCAACTGACCATGGAAAACACAGGGGATGCGAACCGCATCCACAGCTATGCCCCGGGGGAGGTGGTCATCAACGGCCTGTCCTACCGGAGCACCACGGTCGTGATGCCCGGCGAACTGCTCGCCGACTGGGGTCCGAAGACCGTCGCCGCCCTGGGAGCGACGGAATTCCACGCGCTCCTGGAGCTGACACCTGAACTGATCATTGTCGGCACGGGGAGCCGGCAGGTCTTTCCGGCCCGGGAGTTCATGGTGCCCGCCATTGAGGCGGGCATCGGCATCGAGGCCATGACGACGCCCGCCGCCTGCCGCACCTACAACGTACTCGTCGCGGAGCAACGCCGGGCCATGGCGGTGCTGTTCATGATGCAGGAACGCTGATGCTCCCCGATGGGAGGGGAAGCACAATCAACCGAACACCGAATCCTGGGAAAAGCCTTGCTTTTCCATCAGATCGCGCAGCTTTCTGAGAGCGTCTATCTGGATCTGCCGAACCCGCTCCCGGGTTACGCCGATCTCGTTGCCCACCTCTTCGAGCGTCGCCCTGTCCCGCCCGCGAAGGCCGAACCGGCGCTCCACGACCGCACGCTGCTTGTCGCTGAGCTCGTTAAGCCAGGTCTCCAGATGATGGAGCACATCCTCGTCCTGCAACAGCACGGAAGGATCCGGGTTGTTTTCGTCGGGGATCGCATCAAGCAACACCCGATCCGCGTCCTTGCCGATGGGCGTATCCACGGAAGTGGTGCCTTCATTCAACCCCATCATCCGCTGAACGTCCGCCAGCGGCCGGTCCAGCATGCGGGCGACCTCCTCCGCCGTAGGCTCGTGATCAAGCGTCTGTGTAAGCTTGCGGGCGGCCCGCAGATACTGGTTAATCTCCTTGATGACGTGGATGGGAAGGCGAATCGTGCGGGTCTGGTTCATGATCGCCCGCTCGATCGTCTGTCGGATCCACCAGGTGGCATAGGTGGAGAACCGGAACCCTCTCTCCGGATCGAACTTCTCCACCGCCCGTATGAGGCCCAGGTTGCCCTCTTCGATCAGGTCGAGGAATGCGAGACCACGGTTCATGTAGCGCCGTGCGATCTTGACCACCAGCCGCAGGTTACTCTCGATCATGCGCCGGCGCGAGGCAGCGCAGCCACGTTGCGCCTTCCGAGAATAGTAAACCTCCTCCTCCGCTGTCAGCAGCGGCGAGAAACCGATCTCGTTGAGGTAGAGCTGGGTGGCGTCAAGGCTGGGTCCGGTGTGCTCTCCCGGAGCAAACTGGGTCGGATCGTGCTGTTCGTCCTCCTTTACGATGGCCGGATCGGCGTGATCCAGCACTTCATTATCGCTTGCCTCTTCCAGCAGTATCGGGGGGTCGTCCCTGTCGTCATCCGGAGCCGCAGCCAGGTGCCGTTGGCCGATCCGCTTCCTCGCCATACCTTCCCCTCCATGCGCCGTCGTCATGACGGTCCGGGTCGTTCTAGGTATCCCGGCAATTCTGTGCACGAGTCGCAACCGGCAGTGGTTGACGTGGGTCCAGGCGAGCCGCAGGCCAGCGCCGAACCACCCCGGGCAAACCAATATATGCCTCCCGAAAAACGGGTGCAACCTCTTGAGAAACAGGACTGCACAAGGTTTGTACAAAACGATGGGAAAGCGCGCACCCGCGGGGATCCGGACTTGGACAGCGGTTGTCGAAGTACGCCGAAGTCAATTCCGGGCTGCGGGCAGATGCCCAGTCGGATCCACTGCCTGTCCATCACGGCGCAGTTCAAAGTGCAGCATGGGACGGCCGCCGTTACGCCCCATCCGGGCAATCACGTCACCCTGTCCCACCTGGTCTCCTTCGGAGACCAGCAGCTCCCGATTGTATCCGTAGGCCGTGAGATACTCGTCGCCGTGCTTGATGATCAGAAGGTTGCCGTAGCCAACCAGCCCGCTGCCACTATAGACGACGCGGCCGGCTGCCGAGGCCCTGACGGCGGAACCGTCCTCGCCGCTGATGTTGATGCCCTGCTTACCGTCGGCGTCGGCGGAGAACGACTTGACCAGCTCCCCGTCGGCGGGCCAGATCCAGTTGCCGGGAGAGGAGGACGAGGCACGCGCCGGGCCCGGGGACGGCGCAGGGGGCTCCGGGGTGGAGGCGGCCGTGCGCCGGGGTTCACGCCGCTGCGTGGAACCGGCGGCATCACGAGCCGCGCTACCGGCAGCGGGTGCAGAAAGGCGCAGGACCTGGCCCGGGTATATTGTGTACGGTTCGTTGATGTCGTTCCATCGGGCCAGGGGGCGGTGATCGAGGTCGTGCCGAAAGGCGATGGAGTACAGGGTGTCACCCCGGACCACCCGATACTCGCCGCTCCTCGCGCTGGATGCTGCGTCGTCCGCGGTGCGATCCGTGACCGGCGCGTAGGTGTCCCCCGCACAACCGGCCAGCAAAAGCACCATCACCAACAGGAACGCCCTTTCCACGCCGCGCATGCTTGCTCCGGCAGACATGTCTGGTCGAACACCCCGCTACCCGTCCAGCCCCGGGAAATCAGTGAACTACCAGGAAGTAGACAAGCACCAGCACAAGTACAGTACACCACCCGATCCAGTCGATGTAGCGCTTCAGCAGGGGTTCCAGCTTCGGCCCTCCCCACCCCACCAGTCCCGCAACCAGGAAGAACCGGCTGCCCCGCCCTACCAGGGAAGCGAGCAGAAACGGCAGTATCGGCAGCATCAGGCCACCGGCCGCCAGGGTAAACACCTTGTACGGAATCGGCGAGAATCCGGCCAGGAGCACGACCCAGAAGCCATATTGCAGAAACCACGCCTGCGCCTGCTCATAGGCCGCGGTCTGGCCTGCACCATGGATCAGCGGCATGACCAGCTCGATGGCGAAGTAACCGACCAGGTAACCGAACAGCCCGCCGAGCACGGAGAACACGGTGGTGAGGAGCGCGAGATGCATCGCCCGCGCCGGACGCGCGAGCACCATGGGCATAAGCATGACATCCGGCGGGATGGGAAAGAACGAGGATTCCGAGAAGCTCAGTGCCGCCAGATAGCGGGGCGCATGCCGGTGGGCGGCAAGCCGCAGCGTCCAGTCGTAGAGCCGCGAGAACAGTCCCGTCACTGGGTACCACCGAGCATGGGCACGAAGCTGACGCGGGCGATCATCTCCCGTTCCAGCCCGTCGTCACGCCGGGTATAGCGAACCAGCTCCTGGTACTCGCGCCTGCCCACGGGTGCCACCAGTCGGCCGCCGGGCGCGAGTTGTTGCAGCAGGACCTCAGGGACGTCATCCGGTGCGGCCGTGAGCACGATCCCGGCGAACGGGGCGTGGGCCGCCCAGCCCTCGAAGCCGTCCCCGTGGCGCACCCGGACATTGTACAGCCCCAGTTCCCGGAACCGACGCCGGGCGAGGCGGGAGAAATGCCCGATCCGCTCCACCGTGTACACCATTGGCACCAGTTGCGCCAGGATGGCCGCCTGGTATCCCGATCCCGTACCGATCTCCAGTACGGATTCGGGAATTCCATCCTCAATGAGCGCTTCGGTCATGCGGGCGACCACGTACGGCTGCGAGATGGTCTGGCCCAGCCCGATCGGCAGCGCCGAATCGTCGTACGCGCGGCTGGCCAGGGCCTCGTCGACGAACAGATGCCGGGGCACATCACGCACGGCGGCCAGGACCCGGGAATCCTTGATCCCCTCGTCCCGGAGCCGTTCCACCAGGCGCTCCCGGGTCCGCTGGGATGTCATTCCGATGCCTTTGCGCCGACGATCGTCAATCATGACAGTCCCGTGATCCAGCCCGCGATCTTGTCCAGCGCCTGGTACCGCGTCAGGTCGATCTGGATGGGCGTAATGGAAACGAAGCCGTTACGCACCGCGTGGAAATCCGTGCCCTGTCCGGCATCTTGTTCGCTTCCCGGCGGTCCGATCCAGTAGATCGGCCGGTTGCGGGGATCCACGCTGCGGATCGCAGCCTCGGCCTTGTGCCGCTGCCCGAGGCGGGTCGCTTCGAATCCCCGCAGTTCATCCCATGCCAGATCGGGCACATTCACGTTCAGTATGGTGTCCGCCGGCAGCGGATCCCGCAACAGGCGCTGCACCAGCAGCGAGGCAACCCGTGCCGCCGTGTCGAAGTAGCGCGGATCATGGGAGCACAAGGAAATGGCCAGCGCGGGCAGACCGAGAAAGCGGCCTTCCGTGGCCGCGGCGACGGTACCACTGTAGAGGATGTCATCCCCCATGTTGGAGCCGGCGTTGATACCGGAGACCACCATGTCCGGTTCGGTATCCAGCAACCCGGTAACCGCGAGATGAACACAATCCGTGGGTGTGCCCTCCACCCGGTAGACGGACGGTTCCACGGCACTGGCGCGGATCGGCTGATCCAGCGTCAGGGAGTTGCTGGCGCCACTGCGGTCGCGATCCGGCGCAACCACGGTCACCCGGCCGAGGTTCTGCATTTCCGCTGCCAGCGCCCGAATGCCCGGCGCCTGATAACCGTCGTCATTGCTCACGAGAATGTGCATGCATCATCCTTTCGGCTTCAGTCCGGTCACGGGCAATTCCCGCCCACTGCCGGGAGACGAACCGCTTGCGCACCCCTCCCCCGTGACCGACGCACCTGCCAGCCTGCGCGGATCCGGCACGTCATCGTCCTCGCGGTCGCGAACACGTATGGACGCCACGTCATGCAGGCCCGCCGTCGGTTACAGACCGCGCGGGCTGCTCCCTGCGGGATGGCGGCCGGGGTCCGGAGACAGGGAACACCGCGGAAGCGTATCGGATTTGCGTCCACGAACCACGACACAATGCCGGCCCGTGACCCCACCACGTGCGTACGCCCGTCCGTTAAGGGACACTCGTGTCCCGACGCACTGATAACTTGCCATTCTGTGCGTGGCTGCGCCGGCGCACAGCCTCTCGGAACGGCAAATTATCAGTGGGACGGGTCACTAGTATACTGAGGTCTCGCGTCGCTGCATCCCTGCCGGCGGCCGCGTCATCACAGACTCGGGGAGCGTGGCCATGACAGAGGATCGTGATGACGATCGCCGAGCCTTCCGCCAGGCAATGGCGGATGTGCGCCGCCTGCGACACGATCGCGCAAACACCCGCCCCCCGCCCCCGGGGCCGGTCCCGCGGCAGAAGCTCGCCGACGAACGGCAAGTGATCGATGAACTCCTAACCCACGAAATCCACCCGGACATGGTGGAGACCGGCGAGGAACTCTTTCATGCCCGGCCCGGGGTCCAGCGGGGCGTGCTGCGCAAGCTGCGGCGGGGGCACTATCGGATACAGGACGAACTCGACCTCCACGGCATGACGGTGCCACTAGCCCACGCAGCACTGCGGGAGTTCCTGGCAGAGTGCCGACGCCACGGCTACCGTTGCGTGCGCGTCATCCACGGCAAGGGACAGCGTTCGAGCAACCGCGGTCCGGTACTCAAGTCCCGGGTGGACCGCTGGCTGCGCCAGTGGGAAGAGGTCATTGCCTTCTCCTCGGCCCGCCCGGCGGATGGCGGCACGGGCGCCGTCTATGTCCTGCTGCGGGCCTGACCTCCCCCGATCGGCACCGCCACGTCCTCGAAGGCGCCGAGTTCCCTCAGCACTGCCGTGGCGTACCCACCCGGCGGCAGGGTGAAGGCAATGCGCCAGGCGGCGTCCGGCAAGCGTTGCCACCGCAGCGCAGAAACCGGCAACCGCAACGCCCGCCGCTCGGCACGCAGACCTGCCGATCGCAGACCGCGCACATACGCGGGAAACGTGGCGAGCACCGTCTCCTCCACCTCCGCCGGCCTTCCCTCGACCGGGATGCCGTCACTCCCCACCAGAGGACCGGTGGGATGGATATCCAATTGCGACAGGCGGGGATCGGCGGCGGTGTCGGCTGCGGCGGAGAACACGCTCCGGCTGCCAGCAAAGGTCATGAGGTCCCCCACCAGCGCCCGATCCCAACTGCCGTCAGCCACACGGCACCCCAGTACGCGGTTGAACAGGAAGGAGCGTGCCGCCGACAGATACAATCCCCTGCGGGTTCGGTCACGTTCCCGGCCGCCGCCGAACAGGCGTTCCGCCCCGACCAGATTGCGACCGTCGTGACCGAAGCGTTGCGGACCGAAATAGTTCGGGACCCCGTAGCGGCTGATCTTCAACAGCCGCCGGTGAATGGGGGAGGGTTGGCCGCTCACATGCCGGATAACCAGCGTGAATCGATTGCCTGCCAGGGCACCGGGACGCAGTCTTCTGCGGTGCCGCTTCGGGCTGCGCCAGGAGAGTCCGGCCGGAGGATCGGGCAGCACCGGCTGCCGGCCCGGCAGCCGGATCCCGAACCACTGTTCCGTCACTGCGTGGCGGTCCTTGAGACCGGCCCAGGTGACATCCCGCGCCGGAACCTCCAGGGCCCGGGAAAGCCAGCGAGCCACGTCCGGCGTATTCCAGCCACGCTTGCGGACCAGCAGCAGTACATGCTCACCATCCCCATCCGGGGTGAAGCCCAGGTTCTCGGAGACGACAAAGTCCTCGGGATCGCGTCGAAGGATCCCGCCGGCCACTGGGAGGCCATGGCTGCGGGGCAGCTCATCCCAGGCCTGCTTCCGGGAAGCCTTCACGCGACGGCCTCGACCAGCACCACCGCCTGGGCGGCGATGCCCTCTTCCCGTCCGGTGAAGCCCATGCGCTCAGTGGTGGTAGCCTTTATGCTGACGGCTCCTCCCGGCAGCTCGAGATCGGCCGCAAGGCACTCCCGCATCGCCGGAACATGGCCGGCAAGCCGCGGCGCCTGGGCGATCACCGTCGCATCCAGATTCACCGGCCGAAAGCCGGCTTCACGCACCAGGGACAGGACATGACGGAGCAGCATCCGGCTGTCCGCGCCCCGCCAGCGGGCATCGGTATCGGGGAAATGGCGCCCGATATCACCGAGGGCAACCGCGCCCAGCAGGGCATCACAAACCGCGTGAAGCAACACGTCACCGTCCGAATGTGCCTCCAGCCCGCGGCCGTGGGGGATCGTCACGCCCCCGATCACCAGCCGCCCACCGTCCCGGAATCGATGAGCATCAAAGCCCTGACCGATACGGACCGTCATCCGCGCTCCCCATCACACTGCATACCCAGTACTGCCT
This sequence comes from Ectothiorhodospiraceae bacterium, assembly GCA_007134055.1. Taxonomy (GTDB): domain Bacteria; phylum Pseudomonadota; class Gammaproteobacteria; order Nitrococcales; family Aquisalimonadaceae; genus Natronocella. The sequence goes on from SLLM01000053.1 coordinate 7,205, forward strand.
CCAGAAGCGCCATGTCCCCCGGGCGCGTGAGCTTCAGGTTGGTCGCCCGTCCCTCCACCAACGCCGGACTGAAGCCCTGCAGCTCCATCGCCTGGGCATCGTCGGTTATCCGGTACCCTCCGTCGACGGCATGCCGTAGGGCGCGTCGCAGGGCGTCCAGCGGGAAACACTGAGGAGTCAGAGCCTGCCACAGCCCGGACCGCGGTGTTGTACTTTCCACCTGGCCATGGGCATCCTCCCGTTTCAGCGTATCGCGCACCGGCAGTGCCAGCAGGGCACCATCCGGCGCCCCCCGGGCGCGGTGCAACAGACGGTCGAGTTCCGCCACGGAAACGCAGGGCCGCACGGCGTCGTGGACCAGTACCAGCGCGGGGGGATCCGGCCTGGCCGCCAGCCAGTCCAGACAGCTGAGCACAGACAGGCTTCGTTCTGCCCCACCGGTCACCGTGATCAGGGGCTTTCCCGTCACCGGCTCCGGGGCGGACCAGTGGCGATCGTCCACCGCCAGGGCGACCACCGCACCTGCGACAACCGGATGGCGCAGCATGGACTCGATGGCCCAATGGATTACCGCTCGTCCGTGCAGCCGCAGATACTGCTTGGGAATGGCGGATTCCATCCGCCGGCCGACACCGGCTGCCGGGATCACGGCATAGACGGCATCCCGCCGGCTCACGGCTCGGCGACCTGGTAGAAGATCTCCCCTTCCCGGATCATGCCGAGTTCGCTGCGGGCGCGTTCTTCCAGGGCCTCCAGGCCATCCTTGAGGTCCTGCACGTCCGCCTCCAGGGCGGTGTTGCGGGCCTCGAGTGCGGCGTTCCCGGCACTCTGCTCGTCCACCGCATCCCGCAGCTGCCAGACCTGGCGCATGCCTGCCTCCGGGGACCACAGCTGGCCCTGGAGAACGAACACGGCGCCCAGGAGCAGGACAATCAGTATGCGCATCGAACCGGTCCGTACCGCGTGAAAGCATGCCGCCACAACCTGAGACGGACGATACCGCAGTCGCTCACGGCGTGACAGTGCCGCCGATCGGGCAGATCGCCACGAGTCGCGTCAGAACGATCTCAGATTGGGAAACGCTTCACGACCCGCGTAGCGTGCACCGTCGCCCAGCTCCTCCTCGATCCGCAGCAGCTGGTTGTACTTGGCCACCCGGTCGGAACGGCACAGGGATCCCGTCTTGATCTGGGTTGCACTGGTCGCCACCGCCAGATCAGCGATACTGGTGTCCTCGGTTTCCCCGGAGCGATGCGAGATGACCGAGGTGTAGCCGGCGGCCTGGGCCATGGCGATGGCATCCAGCGTTTCGGTAAGGGTGCCGATCTGGTTGAGCTTGATCAGGATGGAGTTCGCCACGCCGTCATCAATACCCTTGCGCAGAATCGCGGTATTGGTGACGAACAGGTCATCGCCCACCAGCTGGCAGCGATCACCGATCCGATCCGTAAGGGTCTTCCAGCCGCTCCAGTCACTCTCGTCCATGCCGTCCTCGATGCTGAGGATCGGGTAGCGCGCGGTCCAGTCTGCCAGCACGGTGGCGAACTCCTCCGCGGAGTACTGCCGCCCCTCGGATGCGAGATCGTAGACACCGTCACGGAAGAACTCGGAGCTGGCGGCATCGATACCCAGCCACACCTGTTCACCCGGCCGGTAACCAGCCTTCTCCACCGCCTGCAGGATGGTCTGCAGCGCCTCCTCGTTGGAAGCCAGGTCCGGCGCGAACCCCCCCTCGTCGCCCACTGCGGTGCCGAGACCGCGGGCCGACAACACCTTCTTCAGCGCGTGAAAGATCTCGGTCCCACAGCGCAGCGCCTCGCTGAAGCGGTCGAAACCCACCGGCAGGATCATGAACTCCTGCAGGTCCACACTGTTGTCAGCATGGGCACCGCCGTTGACGATGTTCATCATCGGTACCGGCAGCACGTACGGTCCGGCCGGCGCCAGCGCACGGTACAGGGAACAACCACTCGCGGCCGCCCTGGCATGCGCTACCGCCAATGACAGCGCCAACAGGGCATTGGCGCCGAGCCGGCCCTTGTTGTGCGTGCCGTCCAGATCGATCATGGTCCGGTCCACGGCTTCCTGGTCCGTGGCATCCATACCCCGCAGGGCGTCGGCCAGGACGGTGTTTGCGTTGTGGACGGCCTGCCTCACGCCTTTGCCCAGGTAGCGGCCGGCATCACCGTCCCGCAGTTCCACGGCCTCACGGCTGCCGGTGGACGCCCCGGAGGGAACGGCGGCACGACCGAACGCGCCGTTGTCCAGGATCACGTCCGCTTCCACCGTGGGATTGCCCCGGGAATCCAGGATCTCCCGGGCCTTGATGTGCTTGATGGTACTCATGTCCCGCTGCGTCCTCCCCGCTTCCCTACTGGATCAAATCCTCGGCGTAGCCGTCTCGCTTGACCAGTCGATCGAGGGCCATCAGCGTCTCCAGCAGCCGTTCCATGTGCGGCAGCGGCCAGGCGTTCGGCCCGTCGGAAAGGGCTTGCTCCGGCTGCGGATGAGTTTCCATGAACAGGCCGGAGACCCCGGCGGCGACCGCTGCACGCGCGAGCACCGGCACGAACTCCCGCTGCCCGCCGGAGGCCTTGCCCTGCCCGCCGGGAAGCTGCACGGAATGCGTGGCGTCGAAGACTACCGGACAGCCGGTTTCCCGCATCACCGCAAGCGACCGCATATCCGAGACCAGGTTGTTGTAACCGAAGGACGCGCCACGCTCGCAGACCAGGATACTGTCGTTGCCGACCACCCGCGCCTTCTCCACCACGTGCTTCATGTCCCAGGGCGCCAGGAACTGCCCCTTCTTGATGTTCACCGGCCGCCCCTGCCGTGATACCGCCTGGATGAAGTTGGTCTGCCGGCACAGGAATGCAGGGGTCTGCAGCACATCGACGACGGAGGCCACTTCCGCCAGCGGGGTATCTTCATGCACGTCGGTGAGCACCGGCACACCGATCTGCTCCCGTACCTTCGACAGGATGTGCAGCCCCTGTTCCAGGCCGGGGCCGCGAAAACTGTCGTGGGATGAACGATTGGCCTTGTCGAAGGACGACTTGTAGATGAAGGGCACATCGAGCCGGGCACACAGCTCCTGCAGCTGGCCGGCCGTATCCAGCGCCAGCTGTTCGGATTCCACCACGCACGGCCCGGCAATGAGGAACAGGGGGCGATCGGGGCCGACGGTAAAGCCGCACAATTCAGTCATGAGTGTCTCCGGTACGGTCGGCGCCATGCTCCCGCGCTGCCCGCACGAATGCCGAGAACAGGGGATGCCCGTCCCGCGGGGTGGAGGTGAACTCCGGATGAAACTGGCAACCGAGGAACCAGGGATGATCCGCCAGTTCGACAACCTCGACCAGGTTCCCGTCCGCAGACCAGCCGGAGATGGTCAGGCCGGCTGCGCGCAGGCGTTCCGCGTAATGATTGTTGAACTCGAATCGATGACGGTGGCGTTCGACGACCTCGTCCGTGCCGTATACCCGGGCGACCAGGGAACCGGGCACCAGGCGGCATGCCTGCCCCCCAAGGCGCATGGTTCCGCCCAGGTCATCATCCGGGCCGCGACGCTCCACGTGCCCATCGTCGGTCATCCATTCCGTGATCAGGCCGATGACCGGATGCTCGGCATTGCGATCGAACTCGGTGCTGTGGGCACCGTGCAGACCCGCAACATTGCGTGCAAATTCGATTACCGCCACCTGCATGCCAAGGCAGATGCCAAGATACGGTACCCCGTTCTCGCGGGCATGGCGGGCGGCCAGGATCTTGCCTTCCACGCCGCGTTCGCCGAATCCCCCGGGTACCAGGATGGCGTCCACCCCTTCCAGCGCACCGCAACCGTCGCGTTCCAGCTCCTCGGAGTCCACGTAGCGGATATCAACCCGTGTCAGGGTCTGGATCCCGGCATGGGTCAGGGCTTCGGACAGGGACTTGTAGGCATCGGCAAGGTTAACGTACTTGCCGACCATGGCAATGGTGATCGCACCCTGCAGGCGCCCCTTGGCGCTGACCACCCGTTCCCAGTCCGAGAGATCCGCCGGCGGCAGGTCCAGTCCCAGCTTGTTGGCGACGATGCGGTCGAGCCCCTGGTTGTGCAACACCAGCGGCACCTTGTAGATGTCGTCCACGTCCAGCGCGGAGATGACCGCCTCTTCCTCCACGTTGGTGAACAGGGCGATCTTGCGCCGTTCATCGTCGGGGATGGGGCGGGTCGCACGGCACAGCAGGATGTCGGGCTGGATACCGATCGAGCGCAGTTCCTTGACCGAGTGCTGGGTCGGCTTGGTCTTCATCTCCCCGCTGGCGCCGATGAAGGGCACCAGGGTGAGGTGGATGAAAAGACTGTCATGGCGGTGTTCCACGCCCATCTGCCGGATGGCCTCGAGAAACGGCAGGGACTCTATGTCGCCGACTGTGCCGCCGATCTCCACCAGGGCCACGTCGTGGTCGGCGGCGCCTTCGCGGATGCAGCGCTTGATCTCGTCCGTGATATGGGGAATGACCTGCACTGTACCGCCGAGATACTCGCCCCGCCGCTCCTTGCGGATCACGTTCTCGTAGATGCGGCCCGTCGTGAAATTGTTCCGGCGCCCGGTACGCATCCGCACGTAACGTTCATAGTGACCCAGGTCCAGGTCCGTCTCGGCCCCGTCTTCGGTGACGTACACTTCGCCATGCTGAAACGGGCTCATGGTGCCCGGATCCACGTTGATGTAGGGATCCAGCTTGATCATGGTGACGTTGAGCCCGCGGGCCTGAAGGATACTGGCCAGGGACGCGGACGCGATGCCCTTGCCCAACGAGGAAACCACACCGCCAGTGATGAAAATGTATCGGGTCATCAGAGACTACGCATCACGGTACAAGGGGTCGGCGCGCAGCGGCCGGAGCTATCCGGCGCCGGACACTCGCGGGACGGGAGGTCCGCGGGAGACGGGGCCAAACAGTAACAGAACCGCATGGCGGGCACAATGAACCACGGGCTCAGCTGCGCGGTTCGAATCGCAGCACCACTCCCTCTTCCGCCCCTTCGGCGCGGAACCCCGTGCAAACACAGATGCCCGGCACCGCCACGGTTTCGCCCCCTCCCCGCAGCACCGGCCACTGGTCGCGCTGCCAGGGCGGAATGCCCGCCTCCTGCATCAGCTTCTTGAGAGTGCGGCGCGGTCGTCCTGCCGGCCGGCACCGCTCCCCGGGGCGCCTGTGATCCACGACCAGGCCCTGGGACACCACCCTGCGACTGAGGCCGTCGCCGATGATCGGCCGGGCATGCAGTACCCCCGAGGGTAACAGCAGCCGCGGCTCTCCCCGCCAGGGCCGCGGCGCGGCCAGCGGCGGGGGATCGATACCGTCGTCGGCATGCAGTCGCTCCCGGTACCGGCGTACGCGTCCGCCGGGCCAGCGCATTTCCGGCACCCGGTCGCCCTCGGCATGGAGCAGGTCGTCCAGGCCCTGCAGCAACCGCTCACGTCCCGGCAGGGGAAGCGCCAGCGAGCGCAGCCAAGCACGCACCAGGTTGCGCCGCCGGCGACCGGGCAGGGCCCAGAGTAGCGCGCAGTCAAGCTGCGGACCGCTCGGCAGGCCGTCGAGGACGGCCAGATCCTCTCCCAGGCGGCGCGCCTCCGCCGCCGCCGCGCTATACCGTGCGAGGGTGGAGTCCGCGGCCGGCCAGCGACACCGTAACAGGGGCAGAACCCGGTTCCGGAGGTAGTTGCGGTCCTGCTCCACGCCGGTGTTGCTGGGATCGTCGACATGCTCGAGGCCATGGGCGGCGGCATAGCGCCGCAGAGCATCCCGGGACACCTCCAACAGCGGTCGGAGGAGGCGTCCGTTTCCCAGGGGCCGGCTTGCCGGCATGGCCGCAAGCCCGTCCACCCCGGATCCCCGCAGCAGTCGCAGCAAAACGGTCTCGGCCTGATCCTCCCGGTGATGCGCGGTGCACACCGCCTCCCCGGCGCCGAGGAGTCCGGTCAGTGCCTGATATCGCGCCCGCCGGGCCCGGGCCTCGCGATTGGCGTCCGGATCCGGATACACGTCAAGCACGGTGAGCGGGATCCGTAGCTCCCGCGCCACGCCGCGACAATGCTCAACCCAGGAGTCGGCACCGGGCTGGAGGTTGTGATTGACATGCACGGCCCGGAGGTCACAGCCCAGGCGCTCGCGGTAACGCGTCAGGAGGTAGAGCAGGGCGTGGGAATCCGCGCCTCCACTATAGGCGACGTAGAGGGTGACGAACGGCCCCTGGCGGCGCAGCGCATCGACAACACCGGCCGGGTCCAGAACGCCGCCCGTCATTACCCTATTCCTTGAAGTTGCCTACCGCCATCAGGCGCTGGTAGCGATTCGCCAGCAGGGTTTCGACGTCGTCACCGTCGAGCTCGCCTAGCTGCTCCAGGATATGCGCCTTGAGGGATGCGGCCATTGCCGCGGGATCACGGTGAGCACCGCCCAGGGGTTCCGCCACCACCGCATCGATCAGGCCGAGCTCCTTCAGGCGCCGGGCAGTGATCCCCATGGCCTCGGCCGCATCCTGGGCCCGGTCGGCACTCTTCCAGAGGATGGAGGCGCAACCCTCCGGCGAGATCACCGAATAGGTGCTGTAGCCGAGCATCATCACCCGGTCCCCCACGCCGATCGCCAGAGCGCCGCCCGATCCGCCCTCACCCACCACCGTGCAGACGATGGGCGTGCGCAGGCGCGCCATCTGCTCCAGGTTACGGGCGATGGCCTCGCTCTGACCGCGCTCCTCGGCACCGACTCCGGGATAGGCTCCCGGGGTGTCGATGAACGTCAGCACCGGCATGCGGAAGCGTTCCGCCATCTGCATGAGGCGAAGCGCCTTGCGGTAACCCTCGGGGCGCGGCATGCCGAAGTTGCGTCGCACCTTCTCCCGGGTGTCGCGCCCCTTCTGGTGGCCGATGACCATCACGGGCCGTCCTTCCAGCCGCGCCATGCCGCCGACTATGGCGGGATCGTCGGCGAAGCTGCGATCGCCGTGCAGCTCCTCGAACTCGGTAAATATCTCTTCGAGATAATCCAGGGTATAGGGGCGCTGGGGATGCCGCGCCAGCTGGGCGATCTGCCAGGCACTCAGGTTGCCGAAGATCTGCTCGGTGAGGCTGACGCTCTTCGCCCGCAGCCGCTGGATCTCCTCGCTGATGTTCAGGTCGTTGTCGTCGCCGACGTAGCGGAGCTCCTCGATCTTGGCTTCCAACTCGGCGATGGGCCGTTCGAACTCGAGAAAATTCGGATTCATTGATTTCCCATGTATCTGGTGTCGTTCATGTTCGCCAGGCTGTAAGGAACTGCAGATGGTTTCAGTATTCCACCCGTACCGCCTCGTCGCCACCAAGCGCCACCAGCCTCTGCAGCAATTCGTCCGTCGGTCGGACCCGCCAGGCTTCCCCGAAGCGGAGCACGGCGCTGGCCTGCTCGCCCCGGTACTCCAGCCAAACGGGGCAACGTCCATCACGGAACGGACTCAGTGTCTGCTGCAGGCGATCCAGCGCGCCATTACGCAGGCGGTCCTCGCCAAGGCGCATCACCAGGCGCCTGGCATAGGTTTCCCGCGCCTTGCTGATGTCGAGTATGCGTTCCGCGCTGATGCGCCAGCCGTCGCTGAAGTCATCGTAGCCCAGACTGCCCTCGACCACGACCAGCTGGTCCTTGCCGAGAAGGTGCCCATACTGCCTGAAGGCCTCGGTAAATACCGACACTTCGATCCTGCCGGTGCGGTCGTCCAGCACCAGAAAGGCTATTCGCCCACCGCTCTGGGTATTGCGGGTGCGGATGCTCATGATCAGGCCGGCCGCGATCACGGAGCGCTCGCCGCGACTGCGGCCACCTTCGGCCATCTGGCGTGCACCAAGACCACCGGCGAGGTCGCTGATCCTCCCTGTCACGACCTCCTCCAGCTCCGCCTCGTAGCGGCCGATCGGATGTCCTGTAAGGTACAGGCCAAGCGTATCCTTCTCCGCCTGCAGACGCTCTTCGTCCGGCCATTCCGGCAGCACCGCGGGTTTCGCCACCGGCGCGGCCGCCTGGTCTCCGGGATCCGCAGTGAGCCCGAACAGGTCATCCTGGCCCATGGCCGCGTCGCGTGAACTCTGCTCCGCGGCCCGCAGTGCAGGGGGGATCATCGACATCAACGTCGCGCGGTTCGCACCGATACCATCCATGCACCCGGCGCGGACCAGCGCCTCCAGCGCCCGGCGATTGATCCTGCGGGCGTCCACCCGGCGGCAGAGGTCGTGGAGGCTGGCATAGGCGCCGTTCTCCTCCCTCTCGGCCACCACCGCGTCGATCGCTCCCTGGCCCACCCCCTTCACCGCTCCCAGCCCGTAGACGATGGTTGTCTCGTCACTGGCGCGGAACTTGTAGCCGCTACGATTGATATCCGGCGGCAGCACGCTGAGTGTCATTTCCCGGCATTCCTCGATCAGGGTCACCACCTTGTCGGTGTGATCCATGTCCGAGGAAAGCACCGCCGCCATGAAAGGCGCGGGATAGTGTGTCTTCAGCCAGGCGGTCTGGTAGGAAAGCAGTGCATACGCAGCGGAGTGCGACTTGTTGAAACCGTAGCCGGCGAACTTCTCCATCAGATCGAAGATGCCTTCGGCATGTGCCGCGTCCAGGCCATTCGCCATGGCCCCGTTGCGAAAGATCTCGCGCTGTTTCGCCATCTCCTCGGGCTTCTTCTTGCCCATCGCCCGGCGCAGCAGGTCGGCACCACCGAGGGAGTACCCCGCCAGCACCTGGGCGATTCGCTGCACCTGTTCCTGGTAGAGGATGACGCCATAGGTGGGCTTGAGCACCGGCTCCAGGTCCGGATGATGCAGTTCGGGAGTGGGATAGGCCAGCCGCGCCCGACCCTGCTTGCGATCGATGAAGTCATCCACCATGCCGGACTGCAGTGGTCCGGGACGGAACAGTGCCACGAGGGCGACGATATCCTCGAAACTGTCCGGCTGCAGGCGCTTGATCAATTCCTTCATGCCGCGGGATTCCAGTTGAAACACGGCAGTGGTCGCGCACTGCTTGAGCAGTTCGAACGTGGACCGGTCGTCGAGGGGAATTGTCTCGATCCGCAGCTCCTCTTCACCGCGATCCCGGCGTATGGAATTCACCGCCTTGACCGTCCAGTCGATGATGGTGAGCGTGCGCAGGCCGAGGAAGTCGAACTTCACCAGCCCCACGGCCTCCACGTCGTCCTTGTCGTAATGGGTTGCCGTGGAGCCGCCGCCGGGCTCGCAGTACAGGGGCGAGAAATCGGTCAGCTCCGACGGGGCGATGACGACCCCACCGGCGTGCTTGCCCACGTTCCGGGCGAGGCCTTCCAGCTTCCTGGCCAGGTCCAGCAACGTGCTGACATCCTCGTCGCTTTCGTACTGCTGCCGCAGTTCCGGTTCCTGCTCCAGCGCCTTGTCCAGGGTCATGCCGATCTCGAAGGGGATGAGCTTCGCGATCCGGTCCACGAAGCCGTACGGATGACCCAGTACCCGCCCCACGTCCCGGACGACCGCCCGGGCCGCCATGGTCCCATGGGTGCTGATCTGCGAGACCTTCTCGCGACCATACTTGTCGGCCACGTACTCGATGACCCGATCCCGGCCCTCCATGCAGAAATCCACGTCGAAATCCGGCATGGAGACACGTTCCGGGTTGAGAAACCGTTCGAACAGCAGATCGTAGCGAAGGGGGTCCAGGTCCGTGATGTCCAGGGCGAAGGCCACCAGTGAACCTGCCCCGGAGCCCCGCCCCGGCCCCACGGGAATTCCCTGCTTCTTGGCCCAGCGGATGAAATCGGCAACGATCAGGAAATACCCGGGAAACCCCATCTGCAGGATGACATCCAGCTCCCGGTCGAGCCGCTCCTGGTAGCGTTCCCGGCGCTTCTCGTAGTCCGGCGCATCACGGTCCAGCAACAACTGCAGGCGGCGTTCCAGTCCCTCGCCGGCCTC
>SLLM01000152.1 GCA_007134055.1 Ectothiorhodospiraceae bacterium
AGCCTGTCCGCTCTTCGGCCGCGTGCCGTCCGGCGACGGGCACGTTCCCGGCTGGCGTTTCATTCACCGGGAGGATCCGGGTGGCGGATTCGAGCACCTCAATGCCGGTTCTGGATCAGCGCCGGGGCACGGTCCTGGCGGCCGTCGGTACGACCGCGCTGAGCTTCGACGGACTGCTGGTACGTCTCAGCGGCGTGCCCGGCTGGGACGTGGTGTTCTGGCGCGGCCTGTTCATCGCCATCTCGATGACGCTGGTCTGCCGCCTGTTGCGGGGGCGCTGGGCATGGCTGGCCGTGCGCGAAGGCGGGCTGCCGGCCATGCTGGCAAGCATCGGCTACGCCATCACCATGATCCTGTTCGTAATGGCGATTCTCAATACCCGGGTTGCCAACGTGGTGGTGATCCTTACCGCGGCGCCGCTGTTTGCTGCCCTGATCTCCGGGGTTTTCCTGCGGGAATGGGTACCAAGGCGGACATGGGTTGCCATGGCCCTTTGCATCGGCGGAATCCTGGTGGTGTTCGCCGGTTCCCTCGGCCTCGGTGGCTGGCTGGGCGACTTGTATGCGCTCCTGGCGGCCTTCTCGGTGGGTGTGATCCTGACGATCCTGCGGCGCTACGGCGCCGTTGACCGCATCGCCGTGGTGGCGGGAGCCGGCCTGGCTGCCTGCCTGCTGGCGCTGTGGTTCAGTGATCCCCTGTCCGTGGGCCGGAGCAGTCTGTTCTGGCTCGCGATCATGGGCCTTGTCCAGATGCCCCTGGCGATGGGGCTGATGGCCGAGGCGACCCGCTACATACCGGCGGCGGAAGTGTCCCTGTTCCTTCTCGTGGAGACGATACTCGGGACCGCCTGGGTCTGGTATTTCCTGGGCGAGGAACCGCCGCCGCTGACCGTTGCCGGGGGAGTGCTCATCCTGATCACACTGGCCGTGCATACCTGGATCGGCTGGCGCATCGCCCAGGGGAAGCCGATCTGGCGGCGCGCGTGATCCCGCGCTTCCCGGGATGGCGGGAGGTGGCAACCGGTCCCGCCTCCGGCTCGCCCGGCGACACTAGTGCATGCCCCGCCTGCGGCGGATGCGCTCGAAGGCATCACGGACGGCGAGGGTGCGCTGTCGGGCCTGCTCCATCGCTTCCTCGTCCGCAGCGCCGAGCTTGTCGGGGTGATGCCGGTTCATGAGGCGCCGGTAGGCGTTGCGAACGGCTTCATTGCTGGCCTTCGGCTTGACTCCCAGGGTCCGGTAGGCACTGCGGATGTCTTCCGGCAACGCCGTCTTCCTGCGGGGATGTGCCAGTCCGCGGCTGAACCACAGGCCGAGCCCCAGTCCGGCGAAGCCCCCGAGTGGCCCGCCCAGCAGGTAGCCGAGGAACATGCCGCCGATCACCAGCGGCCAGCGCAGCGTACGCCCCATCATCAGGCGGCAAAGCGCTGCTGGCGGGAAAAATACGCCGCCACGGCAGCAAGCTGTTCGCGGGCGGTTTCCAGGCGCACCAGATGCCGGCGGGTGGCGTGGCCGTCCGGGCGGCCCTGCAGGTACCAGCCGATGTGCTTGCGGGCGACCCGCAGACCCTGGCGTTCGCCGTAGAACGCATGCAGTTGCCGCAGGTGGCCGAGCATGATTTCCGCCACTTCCGCGGCCGGGGGGTCCGGCAGCCTGGAGCCCGTGGCCAGGTAATGGTCAATCTCCCGGAACAGCCAGGGGCGCCCCTGGGCAGCGCGACCGATCATCAGGCCATCGGCACCGGTGTACTCCAGAACCCGCTCCGCCTGCTCCGGGCTGTCGATGTCGCCGTTGGCCAGAACGGGGATGGTGATTGCCTGGCGGATCGCGCGAATGGTGTCGTACTCCGCCAGGCCCCGGTAGGCGTCGGCGCGGGTACGGCCGTGTACGGCCAGTGAGCGGATGCCGCACGCCTGGGCGATCTCGGCGATCCGTACGCCGTTGCGTGTGGCAGGGTCCGGGCCGGTACGGATCTTGAGGGTAACGGGCTCGGCGACGGCGGCGACCGTTGCCTGCAGGATTTCCCGGACCAGCCCTTCGTCGGCAAGGAGGGCGGACCCGGCCGCACGGTTGCACACCTTCTTTGCCGGGCAGCCCATATTGATGTCGATGATCTGCGCGCCGAACCGGACGTTGTCGGCCGCGGCTTCCGCCATCCAGCGCGGATCGGCCCCGGCGATCTGCACGATGCGGGGTTCCGTCTCGCCGGCGTGGTCCCGGCGCAGTCGCGACTTTCGACTGTTGCGCAGGGCGGGATTGGAGGCCACCATCTCGGACACGGCGAGCGCCGCCCCGAGCCGCTTGCAGAGCATCCGGAAGGGGCGGTCCGTGACGCCGGCCATGGGTGCCAGGGCCAGGCTGCCGGGGAAACGATGGGGGCCGATGGAGAGCATGGTGGATCCGGGTGTCTGCGGTGATGTCGCCAGATCATACGATCAAAGCCCGCCGGCTTGCCATCCTTCCCGGGCACACCCGTCCGGCAGCAGACGGCGAGCGCTTCGGCGCGGCCGACGATAATCGCCCCGCGAGGGGCGGGCAAAGGCAGGAGGGAGCGATGCGCGGGGTATTTCTGGATCGGGGCACACTGGACCGGGGCGATCTCGACCTTGGCGAGGTGGAGTCGGAGGTCGCCGAACTGGTTTGCCACGAGCAGACCCGTCGGGAAGAGGTTCCGGAACGTATCCGCGGTTTCGGGATCGTGATCGTCAACAAGGTGGTGCTGGATCGCACGGTGCTGGAGGCGGCGCGGCCGGCCCTGGTGGCGGTGGTTGCCACCGGGGTCAACAATGTGGACCTGGATGCCTGCCGGGATGTCGGCACCACGGTGGTCAACGTCCGTGGCTATGGTACCGACTCGGTCGCCCAGCACGCCATCTGCCTGCTGCTGGCCCTGGCTACCCGCCTGCCGGACTATCACCGGGACGTGCAGGCCGGAGAGTGGAGCCGCAGCGCGCATTTCTGCCTGCTTGACCATCCAATCGTCGAGCTTGCCGGCAAGACCCTCGGGGTCGTGGGCCTGGGAACCCTGGGCAAGCGGACCGCGGAACTGGCGCGGGCGCTGGGCATGGAGGTGCTGGTGGCCCGGAGACCGGGAGGTCCCGCGGAGCCCGGACGCGTGCCGCTGGATGAACTCCTTCCCCGGGTGGATGCCCTCACCCTGCACTGTCCCCTGACGGAAGCCACCCGCAACCTCGTGGGCCGGCGGGAGCTCGCGCTGATGAAAACGACCGCATTCCTGATCAACACGGCCCGGGGCGGGCTGGTGGACGAGGCGGCGCTGGCGGAAGCCCTGCAGGCTGGCTCCCTTGGCGGAGCCGGTATCGACGTGCTCAGCGAGGAACCACCCCGTCGCGGCAATCCTCTCCTGGACGACGGCATTCCGAACCTGATCGTGACCCCCCATTCCGCCTGGGGCAGTCGGGAGGCACGACAGCGGATCTGCGTCCAGCTCGCGGAGAATATCCGCGCCTGGCGGGGGGGTGCGGCGGTACGGGTCGTGCAATAGGGGCAGCAGCCTACAGGCGGGGTTCCCGGCGTGCGCGGGGCAATTCCGGCTCGTCCACCTTGACGGCGCCCAGGGTTTCCAGATCCCGGATTGTCTCGTGTAGCTCGGTCTCGTCCGGCCGTTGCCCGGGCTCGTATCGCAGCAGGGGGATGGCGGCCTCACGCAGCAGCGCCTCGGCGTCGGGGTCACGTCGCAGGCTGATGACCGCCACCACGGTCATGGCGGGACGACAGATGAGAAAATCCGCGCTGTGGACCTGCAGATTCGTGGCCGGCCCATGGGGCTTGCGTCCGGATCCCTTGCCGGACGGCTCCAGGAACCGGCTGTAGCTAACGCCGGGGAACACCAGATGCTCGGGGAGGGCCCGTACCAGGCAATGGTAGAGGTCGAAGCTGGGAGCATCCAGTACCTGACACGGCCGCACCCGGGCTCCCCGGTTGCGGAAACGGGATCGTACCCGGAAGCGGAACCAGGTCACCAGCAGCAGGATGATGATGATGGTGACAGGGATGTAGACGGTTTCCATGGGCGCGTGATCAGTCCTCGTAGCATGCCGCAAGGAAGGTACCATACACGGGATGTGCGGGTTTCCGGGACCCCCCAGTCTGCCCGGGTTGCCCGTAAACCCGGCCGGATCAAGGCTGGTCCGCCAGTTCCCTGGCGACATGGACAACGCCGGGATCCTGCGGATCGCGCTGACGCGTGAATCCGAGCCGGTCCATGAGCCGCAGCATCCCCTGGTTGCCGGTCAGCACCTCGCCTTCGATGCGCTGCAGCCCCCGCTGTGAGGCGGTCTCCATCAACCGCTCCATCAGTCGCCGACCGACGCCGTGACCGTGCCAGGCATCGGCCACGGCCACGGCGAATTCACAGGTCCTGCCGTCCGGGTTGATGACGTAACGGGCGACGCCCAGGGCTTCCCGCATGGAGCCGGTATGGTGGACAGCGACGAAGGCCATCTCCCGATCGTAATCAATCTGGGTGAAGCGGATGAGAGCCGTGGTGCTGAGTTCCCGGATGTGCTGCATGAAGCGGAAATAGCGGGAGCTTTCGGAGAGGGAGCGGACGAACTGCTGCTCCATCTCCGCATCCTCCGGCCGGATGGGGCGGATTTCGATTTCCGGGCCATCCCGGAGCCGTTCCCTGGTGGCGAGGTGACCCGGATAGGGCATGATCGCCATGTGGCCGTAGAGCGGATCGGGAGTGGTTGCCGCCGGGACGATGTGCAGGCGTGCATCCACGGCGATGATGGTGGTCGCGTCGACGATGACCGGATTGATGTCGATGTCGGTGACTTCGGGTAGCTGACAGACCAGATCCGAAAGCGACAGCAGGGCACGTTCCAGCGCATCCCGGACCGGAGATGGCCGGTCC
>SLLM01000166.1 GCA_007134055.1 Ectothiorhodospiraceae bacterium
CTTGTATGCCAACAGTGAGGAAAGTCCCTTGAGTAAGCGGCGCGTTGTTGTCACCGGGCTCGGTATCGTCTCGCCGGTGGGCAACACCATCAAAGAAGCCTGGGAGAACATTCTCGCCGGGCACAGCGGGATTCGTCCCATCACCCGATTCGATGCTTCGCGGTTCTCTACTCGCTTTGGCGGCACCATCGAAGGTTTCCACGCAACCGACTACATCAGCTCCAAGGATGCCCGCAAGATGGATCCGTTCATCCACTATGGCATCGCGGCGGCAAGCCAGGCGCTGGCGGATAGCGGGCTGGAGGTCACGGAAGACAACGCCGAGCGTATCGGTGTTGCGGTCGGGTCCGGGATTGGTGGCATAAACTGGATCGAGAACGGCCACAAGAACTACCTGGACGGCGGGCCCCGGAAACTCTCGCCGTTCTTTATCCCCGGGGCCATCATCAACATGGTTTCCGGCCACCTCTCCATCATTCACGGCATCAAGGGGCCCAACATCTCCATCGTCACGGCCTGCACCACAGGCACGCATAACATTGGCGAGGCGGGCAGAATGATTTCCTACGGAGACGCGGATGTGATGCTCGCCGGCGGTGCAGAATTCGCCACAACGCCAACCGGGCTGGGCGGCTTCGCCTCGGCCCGCGCCCTGTCCTCCCGCAATGACGATCCAACACGGGCGAGCCGACCCTGGGATCTGGGCCGGGACGGCTTCGTCCTAAGTGATGGCGCAGGCGTGCTGCTCCTTGAGGAGTACGAACACGCACGCCGGCGTAGCGCGCCGATCTACGCTGAGCTTTGCGGTTTCGGTATGAGCGGTGATGCCTACCATATGACACAACCATCGGAGGGCGGCGAAGGCGCGGCCCGATGCATGGCGAATGCCATGAAGGATGGCGCCATCAACCCGGAGGAAGTGCACTACATCAATGCCCACGGAACCTCCACGCCGGTCGGCGACATCGCCGAATCGCTGGCGGTGAAAATGCAGTTCGGGGACCACGCAAAGGCGGTGGCCGTAAGCTCGACGAAGTCCATGACCGGCCATCTTCTCGGGGCCGCCGGAGGCGTCGAGGCGGTATTCACGGTGCTGGCAATTCGGGATCAGGTGGCGCCGCCGACGATCAACCTGGACGATCCGGATCCGGCCTGCGATCTCGACTACGTGCCACACACAGCGCGCGAGATGCGCATTGACGCAGCACTGTCGAACTCCTTCGGTTTTGGCGGCACCAACGGCACCGTGCTGTTTCGCCGCATGAACTGATCTCTTGAACGTGTCGTTGCCACGACTCGTCAATGGTCGCCCCGATTCCGCAATCAGCGTCGCGGATCGGGGCTTTCTTTACGGGGATGGTCTCTTCGAAACCATGCTCTGCAGGAACGGGACGGTCGCCTTGTGGCGTGCGCATATGGATCGCCTGAGATCCGGATGCGAGCGTCTGCGCATCCCTGTACCGGATGAAACGGAACTGCAGGAAGACCTGGGCCGGTTGGCCAGCCCGCAGGACGGGAACGGTGTCTTCCGTCTCCAGGTGACTGCAGGGGAGGGGGGACGTGCCTATGGCCGACCGGCTCCGTGCCGGCCGAATCGCGTCAGTTCATGGCGTCCCCTGCCGGCGTATCCGAAGCGCTACTGGCAGGAAGGGGTACGCCTGCACCTTTGCCGACTGCGCCTGGGCCGGCAACCTCTGCTCGCCGGTATCAAGCACTGCAATCGGCTTGAGTACGTACTGGCCCGTTCCGAGTGGCAGGATGCGGATATCCCCGAGGGGTTGCTCTGTGACAGCGAGGGGCACGTGATAGAGGGTGTGGTGAGTAACACCTTCGCCGTTGCCGGAGGGGAGCTGCTGACTCCACAGCTGGAAGAGTGCGGTGTAGCCGGCGTCATGCAGGCCCGGGTTCGGAAAATCGCGGAGCATGCCGGCCTGGTTGTCCGTCAGGAGCGGTTCCCGCTGGAGACATGGCTTGAGGCCGACGAGGTGTTCATGACCAACAGCCTGATCGGCATCTGGCCCGTAACCGCAATCGGGCACAAGCGACTATCGCAGGGACCGGTTACCCGACGCCTGCGAGGCAGCCTGCTGGAGTACCAGCTGGGAATGGAAGATCTGGCGGACGGGGCACGCCCCCGGGAGGGCGGATCGTGAAACGAGTGTTCGTGCTCCTGTTCGCGAGCTGTCTCGTCGCCGCCGCAGGTGTGGGGGCCTACCTGTTTCACGACTACAACCGCTGGCTGGATGAACCGTTGAGCACCGAATCCGGGGGACAGACGCTCCTGGTTCCATCAGGTGCCTCGTTCCGCGCCCTGGTGCGTCAGCTCGAGCAGGAAGGTCTCCTGGACAACGCCCACTATTTCGAATTCCTCGCCCGCACCAGCGATCGCGCAGGCAGTATACAGGCCGGGGAGTACCACGTTGCCGCGGGTACAACCCCTGCCGAGCTGCTGCGAAAGCTTGCGCGAGGGCGGGTCGTCCAGCACCGCTTCACCATCATCGAAGGATGGACATTCAGTCAGTTAAGGACGGCTCTTGAAGCTGATCCGAGAATTGTGCACACCCTCGATGAAGCCGATGACGCCGAGGTGATGCGTCGCCTGGAGAGGGAGGGGGAGCACCCGGAGGGCTGGTTCCTCCCCGAAACCTACCACTTCACCCGCGGTACCGAGGACATCGCAATCCTGCGTCGTGCCCTGAACGCCATGGAGGAGAGGCTGCAGGGTGCCTGGGAACAGAGGGAACGTGAAACGCCCCTGAAAACCCCTTACGAGGCCCTGATTCTGGCTTCCATCATCGAACGGGAGACTGGACGAGCGGACGAGCGTCGCAAGGTGTCGGGCGTTTTCGTTCGCCGGCTGGAGCAGAGGATGCGCCTGCAGACGGATCCCACGGTCATCTACGGCATGGGGGATGCCTACGATGGCCGCATCCGTACCCGGGATCTGCGAACGGATACGCCGTACAATACCTACACCCGACACGGCCTGACGCCGACGCCCATTGCCATGCCGAGTGGCGCATCCATCGATGCCGCGCTGGATCCGAAGGACGGGGACGCCCTGTACTTCGTCTCCCGTGGCGACGGCAGCCATCATTTCTCGGCCACCCTGGACGAGCACAACCGCGCGGTCAGGCGTTATATCCTCAACCGGGAGGACTGATGAGCCGGGACAGAGGCCGATTCATAGTCCTTGAGGGTGTTGAGGGAGCCGGCAAGAGTACGGCCATGGCGGTAGTCGAGGAGACGCTCGGCGCTGCCGGGTTTCCCCCGGTGGTGACCCGGGAACCCGGGGGCACGCCGCTCGGAGAGGCGATACGGGAGTTGCTGCTCGGGCACCGCCACGCGGAAATGAGCGATGCGACGGAGGTCCTGCTCGTGTTCGCGGCGCGCGCCGAACACATCGAGAAGCGCATCCGGCCAGCATTGGAAGCGGGGACCTGGGTGCTTTGCGACCGCTTCACCGATGCCACCTACGCTTACCAGGGAGCAGGGCGCGGAATGCCGGAGCACCGCCTTGCCACGCTGGAGAACTGGGTGCAGGGCGACCTGCGACCGGATCTTGTCCTGATTCTGGACGTCCCCGTACGGGAGGGGCTGGACAGGGCCTCCCGGCGCGGTGGTGCACCGGACCGCTTCGAGTCGCAGCGGGAGGAGTTCTTCCAGCGCGTGAGAAATGCCTACCTGGCGCGTGCTGCGGCGGATTCCGCTCGCTACCGGCTGATCGACGCCAGTCGACCGGTGGAAGACGTCGCGGCAACACTGCGCGCGGTCCTGGGCGAATGGTTACGAGACGCGACGGATGCGAACTGAACTTCCCTGCTATCCCTGGCAGGCGGCGCAATGGAGTCAGCTGCGCACGCAGATCTCCGACAATCGACTGGCACATGCCTTCCTGCTGGCGGGTCCCGCCGGCATGGGCAAGACGGAATTCGCCACGGCTCTGGCACAGGCTCTGTTGTGCAAGGCTGCCGGTGAAGCCGGCGCCTGCGGTGCCTGTCGTTCCTGCCAGCTCTATGCCGCCGGCAACCATCCGGACCTGCACTGCATCGGGCTGGAAGGAGAAAGCCGGAGCGTACGCGTGGATGCGGTCCGAGGCCTTGCCGAATTCATCCTGCTTTCCAGCCAGTTCGGCGGTCGGCGAGTGGGAATCATCCAGAACGCCGATCGCATGAACCGTAATGCGGCCAATAGTCTGCTGAAAACTCTTGAAGAGCCACCTGAATCTGCAATTCTCATTCTGATCGCCGATCATCCGGCCCGGTTGCCCGCGACAGTGCGCAGCCGCTGCCAACGCCTGGACTTCCAGGTTCCAGACGGACAACAGGCCATGGAATACCTCCAAAGGGACCTCGACCTGCCGCCGGAGCGCCTTGCGCGATTGCTTGTACTGGGCGGCGGCGCACCAGGCAGGGTTCGCGGCCTGGCCGAGCGGAATGCCGATACCGCCCACGACAAGCTGGTCGGCCAACTGGCCGCCATTGCCCAGGGACGCCAGTCGACGGTCCAGGCAGCAAGCGAATGGGACAGGTCGTCCAATGCGCTGTTGCTGGAGCTTCTGACCGTGACGACCCAGAACCTGATCCGCCAGAAGGTGTCGTCGACAACCACCGTGCACCCTGTGACGCAGTTTGAAGAACTGTGCCGGAATTTGGATATCATGCAGCTACACGCGTATCTTGACTTCCTGTATTCGCTGTCAGGACTCGCGGACAGGTCCCTCAACCCGGAGCTTTTCGCCGAAGACCTGTTCATCCGCTGGCGTGCCGTATGCGCCCGCGAACCGCTTGTCATTGACTGATTCACATCCCGCAATGGCTGGAGAACCTGCATGCTCGAACCGCGCAAGAGACCAGGCAACGGCAAA
>SLLM01000184.1 GCA_007134055.1 Ectothiorhodospiraceae bacterium
AGCGGCAAGCGCAGGCGTTGCTGCTGCAACCGGGCGCGCTCGGCATGGGGCGTCCGCCGCTGCCCGGCCTGCGTATCCAGCCCGGCCACGCGCTCGCGGACCGCGGCATCGTGGGTACGTGCCGAGTGCCGGCGGGTCTCCAGCGCCTGGCGATTGTCGCGCAGCACCGGTGCCATCGCCTCGCGGCCCCACGCCAGTGCCTGCCCGATCACGGTGATTTCCCGCACCTTCTCCAGCGCGAACGCCATCCAGGACTTCAGCTCCGGACCCAGCCCGCCCTCCTGGTCCAGCCGCACCGGGCTGTGCAGCAGCGAGCAGGACGGCCCCAGCCACAGCCGTTCCCCCAGTTGTTCCTGCAGGGGCTCCAAGGTATCCAGCGTCCGTTCCAGGTCCGTGCGCCACACGTTGCGTCCGTCCACCACGCCCAGTGACAGCACCTTGTACGGTGGCAGGCGATCGAGTAGCGCGGCGGTATCCCGCGAGCCATGTACCAGGTCCACGTGCAGGCCTTCCGTGGGCAAGTGCATGGCGGGATCCAGGTGCTCGCCCAGGGCACCGAAATAGGTGGTCAGCATCAGCTTGACGCCGGGCACCTGCAGTCGGTTGTAGGCCTGTTCGTAGGCCTGCAGCGCATCATCCGCCAGGTCGGTGACCAGGCAGGGCTCGTCGATCTGCACCCAGTCGCAGCCGGCATCGCGCAGCTGTTCCAGCAGCACGCCGTAGTGGGGGAGCAGGTGATCCAGCAGCGCCAGGGCATTGCCTTCGCCGCTGTAGCGGCTGAGCAGCAGGAACGTCACCGGCCCCGGCAGCACCGGTTTTGCCCGGTACCCCAGCGCCCGGGCCTCCGCCACCTGTGCCAGCAGGGTATCGGCGTTCAGACGGAACTGCTGCTCCGCTGCCAGCTCCGGCACGATGTAGTGATAGTTGGTATCGAACCACTTCAGCATCGCGCAGGGCGGCACGTCGTCCCGGCCCGGGGCCCGGCCACGTGCCATGTGGAATGCGGTATCGAGATCGGCCGTGGTGCCGAATCGCTCCGGTATGGCGCCGAACAGCAGCGCGGTGTCCAGGATGCCGTCGTACCAGGCGAAATCCCCCACCGGAATCAGCTCCAGGCCGGCGTCCGCCTGCAGCTTCCAGTGCTCGGCACGCAACTCCGCACCTCGCCGCTCCAGTGTCTGGCGGCTGATCTCCTGCCGCCAGTAGGCCTCCACGGCCCGCTTCAGCTCCCGCCGCGCGCCGATGCGCGGAAAGCCGAGGTTATGGGTTGCCGCCATGATTCCGTCCTCCTGCGCTGTTGCGGATGCGGGCATTGTGGCGGCTGCCATGACATGAAACAATTTGTCATTGTTCAGAATGAGTATGAATTAAACTCATGTTCCTGGAACTCCGCCATCTGCGCGGCCTGAAAGCCATCCAAACCCGCGGGAGCCTCTCCGGCGCCGCGGAGGGGATGCACCTGACCCAGTCGGCGCTGTCGCATCAGATTCGCAGCCTGGAGGAGTACTTCGGCGCGCCGCTGTTCTTCCGCAGGACACGCCCGCTGCGCTGGACCCCGGCCGGCGAGCGGTTGCTGGCACTGGCGGATGAGTTGCTGCCGCGGGTGGAGGCGGCCGAGCGCGTGCTGAAGGACACCGGCGCCGGCCAACAGGGGCGGTTGCACATGGCGCTGGAATGCCACAGCTGCTTTGACTGGCTGATGCCCACCATGGACCGCTACCGGCAGGAGTGGCCGCAGGTGGAGCTGGACCTGTCCATGGGTTTCAGCTTTCATCCGTTGCCGGCGCTCTATCGCGGCGAGGTGGACCTGGTCATCACCTCCGATCCGGAGGAACTGGGCGGCCTCGATTACGTCCCCCTGTTCCGCTACGAGATGCTGCTGGCTGTCGCCCGTCGGCATCCGCTTGCCGGCAGGGAGTGGATAGCACCGGAGGATCTCCGCAACGAGACCGTGATCAGCTATCCCGTGTGCCGCAACCGCCTGGATATCTACCACCGCTTTCTCGACCCGGCCGGTGTGCAGCCGGCGGCGGAACGCCGGGCGGAGCTGACGGTGATGCTGATCCAGCTGGTGGCCAACCGGCGCGGCGTGGCGGCGCTGCCGAACTGGGCGCTGCGGGAATACCTGGGGCGGGACAACCTGAAGGGGCTGCAACTCGGGCCGGACGGCCTGTGGAGCACCCTGTACGCCGCCGTCCGCAGCGAGGACCGCCACGCCCCCTACATGGACGCCTTCCTCCAGCTGGCCCGCGAGCGCACCAGTCAGACCTTGAGCGGCATCGAGCCCCTGTAGGGTGGCCAGTGATGTCCCCGCCCACGGCCGTGGCTTGGTGGCCGCTCCGGCATGGGTATGTACTGCGACGGAGTACGTATCGCCATCCGTGAAGACCTCTCTCGGTTGCCCGGGCTGGCGGTTCTGATCCGGGAGAGTGGGGTGTGCGAGGAGAGGCATCCGTTCCTCCTTCCGCATCGGGGCTACGGCAGGAGGCTTCGGTCATGGGGGTGGCTACGGCGCGCCGACCAGGAGCCAGGTTCCCCAGCCCATGAGACCGAGCCCCAGGGCCCGTGCCAGGTAAGTGCCGGCCGGCGAGACCTTTTCGGCAAGGGCGATGGCTGCCAGTATCGCGATCCAGATCAGGTTCATCACACCGAGGACGAACAGCAGGGTCATTAAGGCCCAGCAGCACAACACGCAATAGGTACCGTGCTCAAGGCCCATCCACCACGCTCCCCTGACGCCGCTGCGCCAGCTGGTCAGCAGGAATGCGACGGGACTGCGGCACTTGGTCAGACACACGTTCTTGAGGCGGGACCACTGGTATGCACCGGCCACGATCAGCAGGATCCCGCCCAGTCCGGTGACGGCGCTGCCCATCATGGAGGTCATCAGTCCGGCCTGGTGCAGGCCCCAGTTCACGATCGTGGCGGCCAGGGAGAAGCCGGCCCAGACGACAAGATACGAGAGTGCGAAGACACTGGTCACGACCCCGGGGTTGTCCGTTCCCGGCATCCGGCGGCGCAAGCCAGAGTAGGCGAGAATCATGGGGGCGGCCGAGGGCAGCATCATTGCCACCATCATGACCGCCCACATGAGGAACATCATGAGAAAGTCCGCTGCCTCCCAAGGCCGTACCTGGGGCATGGCCATGCCGTCCAGGGCAGCGGCGTGATGAATCGTGTAGACCCAGGCCAGGGCGCTAATCAGTACCAGGCCGGTGATGACGACCAGGCTGTCCCTGCCCGTGGGATTCTCAGGTGATCCTTGCCGAGCCATGGCACCCGCCCTCCCGTACTAGGGGCCTGCACGCCATCCCACCTACGCGCTCCAGGAGAACGGGTTCACGCTTCCGTGCCCGCCGCTTTCCCAGTCCCGCATCTCGGGGGCGGCGAAGCGGGAACCGTCGCTCCTGGCGAGTTCCGCCCGCTCGATGGCGATCAGGCCGAGTACCGGGGCGTTCTGAAGTACCGCGGTCTCGCCGTTGCCGTCCCGGATAGGCGCCAGTTCGGCATGACCGATATCCCGCACCGACACGGACGGATTGCCGCCCTCGTTGACTGTAATGGCCGTCGATCCGGTGGGTAACCATCGGGCCACCAGCCCACCCAGCACCTCGCCGGGGCCGCCCCTGTTTCCGGTGAAGATCGCCTCGAGTTCGCGGCGCTGTGATTCGTTCGCGTCCTCATCGATGTAGAGGCGCCCCGTGCCGCCCCCGCTGGCGAAGTCCTTGGGCAGGTCGATCAACCAGAGTACCTTCCGGCCGTCCAGATCCACTCCGTCGGAGTTGCCCTTGTCGATGACGAAGGTGAATGCGCCGGAGCACCATCCGCGGTCCGGTTCGGCGGGCCCCAGGGTACAGCGGCACGCGGCGTGGCAACTGCACGCCTCGATCATCTTTCCCGTGATTTTCCAGCTCATGATGTCCTCCGCGACCACGCGAACCAGCTGTCGATCGATATCAGGAAACGCTCCGGGCCGGGGCCGGGGTCACGTCCTGGAAATGTGGGTAGCTCCGCGTGGTGTGCCTGGCCGCCCGCGCCGACAGGGCGGAAAGATCGACCGCGATACCCTGATCGCAGTCGCTCCAGGTCGCCGGATCCTCGTGCGCGTTGTACATGGCCACCAGCACGCCGAGGCGGCTGGCGAACTCCAGGCACTCCAGCACATCGCGCCGGTCGGCGCAGCGGACGATGACGGCGGGGCCGCCGTTTTCCCTGGCGGGGAAACGGAAGTCGCCCCGTACGGACAGCGCCAGGGCGCCGAGATTGACTTCGATGAGTTCCTGATCGGACACGTGACGCAGTTTCACTTCCAGCATGACACACCTCCTGCGCTCCCGGCGTCGCGTTCGGTTCCTGCGGCGTGATACGGGAGCATTCCTCCATAGCCGCCTACGGCGGTCCCATCGATTCATGTCTGCCGCCACGATCCGGCGGGGCAGCCGGTACTGCCGAAAAATAGAAATCGAGCATCTGGTCCAGGGGAGCAGGATCCCGCCACAGACGACTGCGCAGTGCCGCCCCCTCCCAGCAGTTCAGCAACAGGCTGGCCATTTCGTGGGGGTCTGTGTCCGGTGGCAGGTGGCCCGCAACGCGTGCGTCTTCAAGGGCCATGGCGATGTGGCGGATCACTTCGGAGAAACACCATTCGATCTTTGCCGCGAATACGTCGCTGACACCGGAGAGCTCCTGGCCAAGGCCCCCGAGCATGCAACCCAGGTAGCCGTCCTGTGCGTACTTGTCCCGCGAGAGTTCGAAGAACCGTCGTGCTCGCTGCAGCGGTTCAAGACTGGTGTCGGTGACGCAGGCCTTGAGTCCGGCGTGGACTTCCTCCATGTAGCGGTCGATCACCTGCAGGGCG
>SLLM01000406.1 GCA_007134055.1 Ectothiorhodospiraceae bacterium
CCGCCAGTTGTTCTCTGCCCGGGTGTCGAGCCAGCGGATCTGGCGGCCGATAATGTGTGCCTGGGGCGCGTAGGAAACCCAGCTCGGCGTGGGAATGACCAGGTCGCCGTAGTAGACGAGCTGCAGGATGAACATGAGCTCCTTGGAACCGGGGCCGATCAGGACGTCGTCGGCCGTAACCTCCACACCCTGGGTGCGGCGGTGGTACTCCGCTACCGCCTCCCGCAGCGCCCGCAGGCCCTTCACCGGCAGGTAATCCTTTTGATGTGCGTTGCTCTTGAGCTCGTTCTCCACCGGTCCCGGCACCGGGAACGGTGACTGACCGAGACCGAAGCGGAAGACATGGCGGCCCTCGGCAGCGAGTTCGGCGCTGCGCTCGTTGATGGCCAGTGTGGCGGACTGTCCCAGTCCGCGGACGTTGAGGTTGAGGTGGATATCCGGGGATTGCCGTCCTTCGGCAGCCTTCATACTTTCTTTCACCTAAGTCCTCCAGAAAGTCTTGGAGCCACTCCTGGGCCGTTTCGGATGTGTTGTGTGCCGGGCGGCACATCCCGACCGGGCTTGTACATTCGCCAGCACATAGATATTACTATAGAGGCGGTCCGCCCGCAGCGTGGCCACGGATGGCACTGACTGCCCAGGTAAGGGTATCTCAACTCCGTGACGTGCCCACGCCCGGAACCGGTTCCGCGGGATGGGCGCAGGGGATCCGTCCGACGGAATGCTGTACGTGACGGTGCCTCGCGTTAAGCACAATCGCGTATATAGTTCCAGTAGGTGCGAGCCATGCGTGGTCATCGCGACCTCATACTAAAGAGAATGAAATGGACAACCTGAAGAACGAATAGGAGGTTTGCTGTGGTAATGGGAATTCGACGTATTGGAGTAAACGGCCTGGCGGCTGGCCTGCTGGTGGCTGCATCGACCCTCGCCGCATCGCCGAGCGCGGAAGCGCAGCAGCGTTTCACCACCATCGGAACGGGTGGCGTTACCGGCGTGTACTACCCGACGGGTGGAGCGATCTGCCGCCTGCTCAACCAGGGGCGGAGCGAGCACGGTATCCGCTGTTCCGCGGAGTCCACCGCCGGTTCCATCTTCAACCTCAACTCCCTGCGGGAGGGCGAACTGGAGTTCGGCGTGGTGCAGTCGGACTGGCAGTACCACTCCTACAATGGTTCCGACCAGTTCGCTGATCAGGGGCCGCACGAGGAACTGCGGGCCGTCTTCTCCCTGCACCCGGAGCCCTTCACGGTGGTGGCCCGCCCGGACGCCGAGGTTACCGATTTCGAACAGATCCTCGGCAAGCGGGTGAACGTGGGTAATCCGGGTTCCGGTCAGCGTGGGACCGTCGAACGCCTGATGGAGGAATATGGCTGGAGCATGGATGACTTTTCGCTCGCATCGGAGCTGCCCTCCCGTGAGCAGGCGGCTGCGCTGTGTGACGACCGCATAGACATCATCCTGTTCACCGTTGGCCACCCGTCCGGTTCCATCCAGGAGCCAATCGCCACCTGTGACGCCCGCCTGGTGAACGTAACCGGCGACGTGGTGAATAATCTGGTGGACGAGAACCCGTACTACTTCCACGCCACGCTGCCGGGCGGCATGTATCCGAATCACGATGAGGACATCCGCACCTTCGGTGTCGGTGCCACCCTGGTGACCTCCGCCGACGTGGACGAGGAGGTGGTCTACCACCTGGTGAGGTCCGTGTTCGAGAACTTCGAGACCTTCACGGGCCTGCATCCGGCATTCGAAGTGCTGGACAAGGAAGAAATGGTCAGTGCCGGGCTTTCCGCGCCGCTGCACCCCGGGGCGGAACGCTACTACCGGGAAGCGGGACTGCTCGACTGATACCGTGCCGTGACGGCCACGGGGGCACCGCCCTCGTGGCCATTCATTCGTAAACCGGGAATTCGGCCGTACGGCCGGGCTGGCCCGCTACATTGCCGTGCTGCCGGGATGCAGTCACCCTGTGCGGGAAGGCCGGGAACGAATAATAATTCTGACAGGCGGGGGACGTGGTGGCGGAAGAGACCGCGCGGCAACAGGATGATGCAGCCGAGGATCTGGTCAAGGTTGATACCGGCGGGCGCGAGCCGCTTGGGTACACGGCGAAACTGCTCTACCTCACGGCGCTTGCCTGGTCGCTGTTCCAGCTCTGGATTGCCTCCCCCATACCCTATGTCATCGGCTGGGGCATTACCTCGGATACGGAAGCCCGCTCCGTTCACCTGGCATTTGCGCTGTTCCTTGCGTTTCTCGCGTTTCCCGGGCTGACGTCCACGAAACGGGGCGGTCTGCGCCTCACTGGCTGGATCTACGCCGGCGCTTCTGCATTTTCACTGGTCTACGCCGGCGCGCTCCAGGTGGAGCTGGTCATCGGTACGCACCCCGTGGTCATGCTGGTGATGGGGGTCGCCTTCGGCCTTGCCGCCTATTCCGCACTGGTGCCCAGCGACCATCGGCGAATCCCGCTTGCGGACTGGGCACTTGCCCTGGCGGCTGCCTACTGTGCGCTGTATCTGTTCCTGTTCTACGCCGAGATTGGCAGTCGCGCCGGACGCCCGATCCTCATGGATCTTGTCGTGACTGGCGTGGGCATGGTCGCGCTCCTGGAGGCGACCCGGCGTGCTCTGGGTCCGGCGCTGACCATCATCGCCGTGGTGTTTCTCACCTACACCTTCCTCGGGCCCTATATGCCCGACCTGATCGCCCATCGGGGGGCGTCGTTCAATCGTGCGGCATCCCAGTACTGGCTGTCCAATGAGGGTGTGTTCGGCATTGCGCTGGGGGTCTCCACCAGTTTCGTTTTCCTGTTCGTCCTCTTCGGCGCCCTGCTGGATCGGGCCGGGGCGGGCAACTACTTCATCCAGGTCGCGTTCTCGCTGCTGGGGCACCTGCGGGGCGGGCCGGCGAAGGCCGCGGTGGTCGCGTCGGGCATGACCGGCCTGATTTCGGGTTCCTCGATCGCCAATACCGTCACTACGGGCACCTTCACCATTCCGCTGATGAAACGGGTGGGTTTCCGGGCCGAGAAGGCCGGTGCCGTGGAGGTGGCTAGCTCCGTGAACGGCCAGCTCATGCCACCGGTGATGGGGGCGGCCGCCTTCCTCATGGTGGAGTACGTGGGCATACCCTACGTTGACGTCATTCGCCACGCCTTTCTGCCGGCGGTCATCTCGTATATCGCGCTGATCTACATTGTCCACCTGGAGGCGATGAAGGCGGACATGAAGGGTATCCCGCCGAAGGTGCACACCCCCCTGGGACGGAAGCTGTTCGCCTTCGCCACCACGATTCTCGGCCTGCTCATCCTCTCCGGTGTGGTCTACTACGGTATCGGGTGGATGCGGGACGTGTTCGGCCCGACCGCGAACGTGATTGTCGGCGTGCTGGTCTTCGCGGCGTACATCGGCCTGCTGTGGAACGCCTCGCGCTACCCCGAACTGCACCTTGACGATCCGGACACGGAGATCTTCGAACTGCCCGAGCCCAAGCCCACGATCAACAGTGGTCTGCATTTCGTACTGCCTATCGTGGTGCTCATCTGGGCGCTGATCGTCGAACGCCTGTCCCCGGGGCTTGCCGCGTTCTGGGCGGTCGCCTTCCTGATATTCATCGTTGTCACCCAACGCCCCATCATGACGGTCCTGCGCCGGCGCGGCCGTTACGTGGAAGCCTTCCGCGCCGGGATCTGGGATCTCCTGGACGGCCTGGTGCAGGGAGCGCGCAACATGGTGGGTATCGGCGTGGCAACGGCGGCGGCGGGCATCATCGTTGGAACAGTGGCGATGACAGGGGTCGGGCTGGTGCTGACCGAGGTGGTTGAGACCATCTCCGGTGGCAACCTGATCGCGATGCTGATCCTGGTCGCGGCGCTCAGCCTCATCCTCGGTCTGGGGCTACCCACCACGGCCAACTACATCATCGTGGCGACACTCATGGCGCCCATCGTGGTCGATCTGGGCGCCCAGTCGGGCCTGATCGTGCCGCTCATCGCGGTGCACCTGTTCGTGTTCTATTTCGGCATCATGGCGGACGTTACCCCGCCGGTGGGACTGGCCTCGTTCGCGGCAGCGGCGGTATCCAGGGGGGATCCCATCTGGACCGGCGTGTACGCGTTCTACTACAGCCTGCGAACCGTGGCCCTGCCGTTCCTGTTCATCTTCAACACGCAGTTGTTGCTGATGGGGATCGAGGGACCGCTGGACCTGATACTCACGTTCTTCAGCGCCACCATCGCCATGCTGGTGTTCGCGGCAGCCACCCAGGGCTGGTTCGTCACCCGCAGCCGTTGGTATGAGGCAGTGGCCCTGCTGCTGGTGGCGTTTACGCTGTTCCGGCCAGGTTTCTGGATGGACATGATCCACCCGGAGTACGACCAGGTTTCTCCGACCCAGCTTGAGGAAATGGTGGAGCAGGAGCCGGATGGCGGGCATCTGCGGATGTGGGTGGAAGGCATGGACGCGGAAGGACGGGATGTCGCCAAGGCGGTCATGCTCCCCCTTGGCGATGCGGACGAATCCGTCTCCAATCGTCTTCAGCAGGCGGGGATACTGGTCATGCCCATGGGGGAACAGGTGCAGATCAGCAATGTCCGCTTCGGCAGCCAGGCGGACCGGCTGGGCCTGGACATGGGGATGAATATCACCGGGTTGCTGGTTCCCGCGGACCGGCCGGACCGGCGCTGGTTCTTCGTCCCCGCTCTGTTGTTGCTGGCGCTGATCTGGTACCTGCAGAAGCGACGGCGCGATGCCACCCCGGCAACGACCACCTCCGCCAGCACCTGACAACGCGCCGGAACCGCCGGGGGGATGCGGACCAACGGGGAGACGAGGACGACCTCGACGACC
>SLLM01000123.1 GCA_007134055.1 Ectothiorhodospiraceae bacterium
CGTGGTGATTCCACGTCAAGGGAGCGCAACGCCGGCGGCGAGCCGCACAAGAACGCCCTGCGGGTGGTTTCTGCGTTGCTGTGGACTGCGTTGCTCGTCGGTCATGTAGCTGCGGCTACACCTCCCTCCTCGCGCCTTGCCACAGCGGCGCAGAAGCCACCGAGGCCTGACAATACTTCCTGAAAGGTTAGTATCCGGCAACGGAAGCACGGTCTTCCCGCAATGAAATGCGCGGTTGCCTGCGGTATCATGGAAACTGTTTTCAAAACTGACAAGCAACCAGTGGAGGCCCGCATCATGGCTGCCGACGTATTCTCCATCAAGACCACCCTGCCCCTGGACAAGGCGCGCGCCATCATCACGGCCGCTCTGGCGGAGGGACGGCGGCAGTCGCTGCAGCCCCTCACCGTGGTGGTACTGGATACTGGTGGCCACCTTATTTCCATGGACCGGGAGGATGGTTCGGGCATCGTGCGCGCCGAGGTTGCGCGGGGCAAGGCGGCGGCGGCCCTCGGTATTGGCATCAGCAGCGGCACGGTCGGCGCCCGCAACAAGGGGCGCGATGCGTTCCTGGCGGGCGTGGCGGCGGCGTCCGACGGCCGTTTCATCCCCGTGGGCGGTGGCGTGCTGGTGCTCGACGAACAGCGCCAGATCATCGGCGCCGTTGGTGCCAGCGGGGATGCCTCCGACGCCGACGAGGCCTGCGTTGTCGCCGGCATCCGCGCCGCCGGGTATGAACCGGGGCTCGATGCCGCCTGACCCGGGAGTGGCGGGACTACTTTGACACGCCGGTTCCGCCCCTGGGCGGCCATCGGTCCACGTGGGACCGTTTGACGCAGGTCAACGGAGCCGGCTGCCGGTTGCCACATACTGCCCACACTGGAACGTACACCTGGCAGGCGGCCGGGGCTGGCTGGGGGAGTGATGCGAGCATTCCGGAGTGATGCGGGCCTGGCCGTGGTGCTGTTGGCTGGATACGTGGCCCTGATGCTCCTGCCGCTGGCCCTCGCGGCCCTGCAGGATCGCGATCCCCGCCCGTTCCGGGATGATCTGTCCTCCGGTCTCGCCCTGGTGGCGTTTGCCATGTTGCTGGCCGAATTCGTGCTCTCGGGGCGTCACCGCGGGCTCTCGGCTCGCGTGGGCATGGACAGCATCATGCGGTTCCACCAGTTCATGGCGCATGTGCTGGTGGCCTTCATACTGATCCACCCGTTCCTCTACAGTCTGCCGATGGGGGTGGCGCCGTACGCGGACGTTGATCGCTCCACCTGGCTCGCGCTTGCCACCTGGCCGGCCATTACCGGCACATTGGCCTGGCTGGGGCTGTTCATGCTGGTATTCCTGGCGGCAGTCCGGGATCAGCTTCCCTACCGCTACGAGGTCTGGCGCGCCGGTCATGCGCTGGGAGCGCTCGCAGTGGCGGTGCTGGCGTGGCACCACACGGTCTGGGCGGGGCGCTACAGCAACGACCCCGTGCTGGCCGCGATCTGGAGCCTTGCCCTGGCGGCGGCGGTGATTGCCCTGCTGCATGTGCACCTCGTGATACCCGTCCTCCAGAGCCGGCGTCCACTGCGTGTGGCGGAGGTGCGCAGGGAGGCCGAGCGTACCTGGACGGTGGAACTGGAGCCCGACCGGGAGCGCGGCCATCCGGGGATCGCCTTCCCGTTCCGTGCCGGGCAGTTCGTCTGGCTGAAACTGGGTCGACCCATCGGCCGTATCACGGAGCATCCGTTCTCCATCAGTTCGGCGCCGGGTTCGTGGCCGAGGATTGCCCTGACCATCAAGGAGGCGGGGGATTTCACCGACCATATCGGTGAACTGGCGCCTGGTACGCCAGCCTATCTGGATGGCCCCTACGGCAACTTCACCCTGGTCCCCGGTGATCGCAGGCCGCTGGTCCTGCTGGCCGGCGGCGTCGGCATGGCACCGGTCATGAGTCTGCTCCGCGATCTGCGGGATCGCGGCGAGTCGCGTTCCGTTCAAGTCTTCCAGGCCAACCGTCATGCCGGTCAGATCCTCTACCGGGAGGAACTGGAAGCCATGCAGGAGGCCATGGATCTGCGGGTTCACCATGTGCTGCAGGAGCCACCTCCGCAGTGGCAGGGGGAGACCGGCCTGATCGCGGCGGAACTCCTGCGGGCGCGCCTGCCGGAGGATGCCAGGCGCGATGCCCAGTGGGCGGTATGCGGGCCCCCGGCAATGATCGATGCCGTGGAGACAGTGCTGCTTCGGGACTTCCGGGTTCCCGCGGGCGCCATTCTGTCGGAGCGGTTCTACTATCGCTTCGGCGACGCTGCCGGCACCGCCAGGCGCTTCCTGTGGGCTGCCGGAACGGCCACCCTGGGGTTGCTGGCAGGTGCGCTCTGGTTCGCCATGCGCTAGTCCGAACGGCCTCTCCGGGCGCCTTCCGGCCGCAACATGCCGATCCCCTGCCGCACCTGGACGCGGCAGTCCGCGTCCAGTGTCGGGTCCAGATCCACCATTCCGGGGCCGAACAACACGATGGCGGTGGAGCCCATGTTGAAGCGTCCGAGTTCCGCACCCCGTTCCAGTCGCACCGCATCGGCGGGATGGCTACGCGCACGCACGCCTCGCGCCCTGGGCGGGGTGATTTCCCCGGCCCACACCGTTTCGATGCTGGCGACATTGATGGCACCCACCAGTACCACGGCCATGGGCCCGGACCGGGTCCGGAACAGGCACGCGATCCGTTCGTTGCGCGCGAACAGGCCCGGAATCGTCTTCACGGTATGGCGGCCCACACTGAAAAGACGTCCGGGAACATGCACCGTCTCCCGGAGAACGCCGGTCAGCGGCATGTGAACCCGGTGGTAGTCCCGCGGCGAGAGGTACACTGTGATGAAACCGCCGTCGCGGAATGCAGCCGCCCGCTCCTCGTCACCGCCCAATAGCGCCGTCAGCGAGTAGTCGTGACCCTTGGCCTGGATGATCCGGTCGTCATCGATCCTTCCCGTGGCACTGACGATGCCGTCCGCGGGGCAGCAGACGGCGTCGGGGTTGGTGGGAAGCGGCCTGGCGCCCGGCCGCAGGGGGCGGGTGAAGAAACTGTTAAAGCAGGGGTAGGCCAGCGGATCGGGTTCCTCCGCCTCGCTCATGTCGACGCCGAAGCGGTGCACGAACCACCGGGTCAACGGAATCCGTACCCAGTCCGCCCGCATGCGCGTGAGACGGTGAACCAGCCGGGAAATGCCGTGCTGCGGGAGGGGGTACAGAGGCAGGGTCTTGAGCCGGTCGGCAATCGACGGCGGCTCCGTCAGGCAACGTCGCTCCGGCGCCATCCGCGTCAGCCGCGTCCGTGGTGCCCGAGAATGCGGATCAGGTCGGCGCTGATCTGTGCCGCCCGGTGCGGAGCCTGGAACAGCGCCTGCAGCCTGCCTTCCGGATTGATCAGCAATACCGCCGAACCGTGATCCACCATGTAATCGCCGTCGGCGGGTTCCCCGTGACGCACATGCACGATACCCAGGTCACGGGCCAGCACGTCGATGTCGTCGAGATCGCCGGTGACGCCGAGGAAACCCTCGTCGAACCCGGTAACGTAGGCCTCCAGCCGTTCCGTGGTGTCCCGTGCCGGATCCACCGTCACGAATACGCCGCGGACCGGTTCCGTGATGCCCTCGTCGGCCAGCACCTTCTGCACGCGGCCGAGCTCCAGCATGGTCATGGGACAGACATCCGGACAGTTCGTGAACCCGAAGAACAGCAAGGTCCATTCCCCTTCCAGGCTGGCCCGGGTGAACGCCCGCTCGCGATGGTCGACGAGTTGAAAGTCCGTGATCGCGCGGCCCCCCTCCAGATATGTTCCGTGCAGGTCGTCGTTGTCCAGGCTGGCGGGCGCCAGCAGGGCACTGGAAGCCCACACGCCCGCTACCAGCGCCAGCAGTGCAGCCACGGCGATGGTGACGAGGGGCAGCTTGCCGCCATAGTTGCTCATGTGAAGGGTTCCGTCCGTCTCGTGATGCCGTCGGCCGTGGACCGCCTGCCCGGCGGCAGGTTCCGCCACGACTGTGACCAGGCGAATGCTGTATGCTACTACATCTCGGACGTTGGGGCCGCGTTCGCGGGCAACGTCACGCTGCCTCGGGCCAGGCTGCCGGTCCGATGCCCCGCAGGAAACTGGAACGGCAATGCCAGATACCCGAGACGCTCTCGAGCGCCTGCGGACCATGCGCGATTTCGTGCGCTGGGGCGCAAGCCGCTTCAACGAGGCCGGACTGTGTTTCGGCCACGGCACGGATAACGCGCTCGACGAGGCGGCCGCGCTGATGCTGCACAGCGTGCGGCTCTCGCCCATGGTCCCGGAGGCATACTGGGACACACGCCTGACCGGGGCCGAGGCGGAGCACTACTGCGCCCTGGTAGGCCGGCGGATCGACGAACGGCTACCGTTGCCGTATCTCACCGGCGAAGCCTGGTTCTGCGGCCTGCCGTTCCATGTCGACCAGCGGGTGCTGGTTCCCCGCTCCCCGCTGGCCGAACCGATAGAAACCGGATTCGAACCCTGGCTGGAACCGGGGGAAGTCCGCCGCGTGCTCGATGTAGGCACCGGCAGCGGGTGCATCGCCGTAGCCTGTGCGCTGGCGTTCGAGGACGCACTGGTGGATGCCACCGATCTTTCGGCGGATGCCCTGGAGCTGGCGCGCAGCAATGTCGTGCGGCATGGCCTGACGGAGCGGGTGCGCCTGTATCGCGCCGACGTGTTCGACGGACTGCCCGATGAACTGCGCTATGACCTCATCATCAGCAATCCGCCCTACGTGGATGCGACGGACATGGCCAACCTGCCTCCGGAGTACCGGCATGAGCCCCGCGCAGCCCTGGCGGCGGGCGATGACGGGCTGGATGTAGTGCGACGGATCCTCGCCGGGGCGGCTGAACGGTTGACGGCGAACGGAATACTGGTGGTGGAAGTGGGCAACAGTGCGCCCGCGGTCGCCGAGGCGTGGCCGGGTCTGCCAGCCGTGTGGCTGGAGTTCCGGCACGGTGGCCACGGCGTGTTCCTGCTCACGGCCGGGGATCTGCGGGCGGGGCTGCCCGGACTCGACGGAAGCGATTGAAGGCGGAGCGTTCATGGCTGGGAATACCTTTGGCACCCTGTTCCGGGTGAGCACGTTCGGCGAGAGTCACGGCCCGGCCCTTGGCGCCGTGGTGGATGGCTGCCCCCCCGGTCTGCCCCTGGAGGAGAGTGACCTGCAGCGCGATCTGGATCGGCGTCGTCCGGGGACCTCGCGGCACACCACGCAGCGCCGGGAACCGGACCGGGTGCGCATCCTCTCCGGAGTATTCCAGGGCCGTACCACGGGCACCCCGATCGGTCTTCTGATCGAGAACGTCGATCAGAAGACCCGGGACTACTCGGACATCGCCGACAAGTTCCGACCGGGGCATGCCGACTACACCTATACCCGGAAGTACGGAATACGGGACTACCGCGGAGGCGGCCGCTCCTCCGCCCGGGAGACGGCGATGCGGGTTGCCGCCGGCGCCATTGCCAGGAAATGGCTGGATGAACACTACGGTGTGCGTATCCGCGGACACCTGTCGCAGCTTGGACCAATGCCGCTCGAGCTCAAGGACTGGGATGAGGTGGACCGCAATCCGTTTTTCTGCGGCGATCCCGAACGCGTGGCCGAACTGGAAACCTACATGAAGGAGCTGCGCAGGAGTCTCGATTCCGTTGGTGCCCGGGTGACCGTGGTGGCCGAGGGTTGTCCTCCGGGATGGGGTGAGCCGGTGTTCGAGCGCCTGGATGCCGACCTGGCCCGGGCCCTCATGAGCATCAACGCCGTAAAGGGAGTCGAGATCGGCGACGGTTTTGCCTCGGTGTCCCAGCGGGGCAGCGAGCACCGCGACGAGATGACCCCGGAAGGCTTCCTCAGCAATCATGCGGGGGGTGTGCTGGGCGGCATTTCCACCGGACAGGATCTCATCGCCCGGATCGCCCTCAAGCCCACGTCCAGCATCATGGTTCCCGGGCGTACGGTGAACGAGGCGGGAGAACCCGTGGAACTCGTCACCCGGGGACGGCATGATCCCTGTGTGGGCATCCGCGCGACTCCGATTGCCGAGGCCATGGTGGCCCTGGTGCTGATCGATCACGCCTTGCGGCATCGCGGGCAGAATGCCGATGTACGGCACCCGCTGGCACCGCTCCCGGGCCGCGCCGGTCAGTGACCCGCCGCGGGACGCCAACCGCCGCCGCCGGCGCCCCTCCGGAGCATGGGCAATCGCTGCCCTACTGGCGGCTGTCGGCGTTCTATTTCTTCTTCTTCGCGGTTCTCGGTGTGCTCGCGCCCTACTGGGGACCGTATCTGGCCGCCCAGGGATACAGCGCCGTCCAGATCGGCCAGCTCATCGCCATCCTGCACGCCACCAAGGTCATCGCTCCCAACGTCTGGGGGTGGATCGCGGATTACACCGGCCACCGCATGGCGGTCGTCCGACTGGGGGCCCTGGCGGCGTTGCTGAGCTTCTCCGGGGTGCTGGTAGCTACCGGGTTCTGGTGGCTGGCGCTGGTCATGGCGCTGTTCAGCTTCTTCTGGAACGCCGCACTGCCTCAGTTCGAGGCAAACACCATGAACCACCTGGGCGCCTCGGCACACCGCTACAGCCGGGTGCGCCTTTGGGGGTCGGTGGGATTCATCATCGCCGTGGTCGCGTTCGGCGAACTGATCGAGCGATTCGGCATGGACCTGCTGCCCGGTGCGCTGCTGTTCCTGTTCGCCGGGCTGTGGCTGTCGGCGCAGCTCGCTCCCCAGGCACCGATGCGGGTCAGCCGCGACCACGGTGAGCCGATTCTCGCAGTATGCCTGCGTCCGGCAGTGCTGGGTTTTTTCCTCGCCTGCTTCCTGCTGCAGGCATCCCACGGCCCCTACTTCGCTTTCTTCAGCATTCACCTCGGTGAACACGGCTACGGCGGCAGCGCCATCGGCGGGCTCTGGGCGTTGGGGGTGCTGGCGGAGATCGTTCTCTTCCTCGTGATGCACAGGCTGCTGCCGGTCTTCGGGCCGCGGGCGCTGATGACCGTGGCGCTGCTGCTATCCGCGCTGCGCTGGGTCCTGATCGGCGCACTGGCGGACAACCTCCCGGTACTGCTGTTCGCCCAGGTACTCCATGCGGCGTCCTTTGGTGTGTACCATGCCGTTGGCATCAGCATGATCAACCATTACTTCGTCGGCCGGAATCAGGGTCGCGGGCAGGCGCTGTACAGCAGCATCACGTTCGGTGCGGGTGTTGCCGCAGGCAGCCTGGTGGCCGGGCTGCTGTGGGACAGTATCGGCGGCGCCGGGACGTTCTACGTTGCTGCGGCCAGCGCCGCGCTGGCCGCCGTTTTCGCCGCCTGCAGTCTGCCTCGCCAGAGTCGTGGATCATGAATTCGTAGCCGCCGGTCAAGGCGTCGCCCGGACCCGGCAACCACGGCGGCGGGCACCGGCGTGGTGGCCGGTGTCATTCAACCGTGGGCGCTGGATACGGTATACTGGGCGGCTGGTATCCGGGCGCCGGGGCGTGCGGGCTGCGGGCGAAGGGAGAGTTGATGAGCGGAAAGACACTGTACGACAAGCTGTGGGATAGCCATGTGGTCCGGAACAACCCGGACGGCACGGCGATCATCTACATCGATCGCCACCTGGTGCATGAGGTGACCTCACCCCAGGCGTTCGAGGGGCTGCGGCTGGCGGACCGCCGTCCCTGGCGTATTGATGCGAATCTGGCGGTCGCGGATCACAACGTGCCCACCACGGACCGCAGTGCCGGTATCTCCGATCCGGTGTCGCGGCTGCAGGTGGACACGCTGGACAGCAACTGCCGCACCTACGGCATCACCGAGTTCGACATGAATGATCCGCGCCAGGGGATTGTCCACGTGATCGGCCCGGAGCAGGGCGCCACCCTGCCGGGCATGACGGTGGTGTGCGGCGATTCCCACACCTCCACCCATGGCGCCTTGGGTGCGCTTGCCCAGGGCATCGGGACGTCCGAGGTGGAGCACGTGCTCGCGACCCAGACCCTGGTGCAGCAGAAGAGCCGATCCATGCTCGTCCGGGTGAACGGGGAACTCGGCCCGGGCGTTACCGCCAAGGATATGGTGCTGGCGATCATCGGCCGGATCGGCACGGCCGGCGGCACCGGATATGCCATCGAGTTCGGAGGCGACGCCATCCGTTCCCTTTCCATGGAAGGTCGCATGACCGTGTGCAACATGGCGATCGAGGCCGGAGCCCGATGCGGCCTGATCGCCGTGGACGACGTGACCATCGAGTATTTCCGCGGACGCCCGTTCGCCCCCCGC
Source organism: Ectothiorhodospiraceae bacterium (assembly GCA_007134055.1). GTDB lineage: Bacteria > Pseudomonadota > Gammaproteobacteria > Nitrococcales > Aquisalimonadaceae > Natronocella. The sequence continues at coordinate 8,312 of SLLM01000123.1, forward strand.
GGCGAGCTCTGGGAGCGCGCGGTCGCCTACTGGCGTACGCTGCACAGTGACGCCGACGCCGAGTTTGAACGGGTGGTGGAGCTGGATGCAGCCACGATCGAGCCGCAGGTGAGCTGGGGCACTTCGCCGGAGATGGTGGCACCGGTGGGCGGGAAGGTGCCGAATCCGTTCAGCGAGACCGACGACACCCGGCGCCAGTCCATCGCGCGGGCGCTGGACTACATGGCGCTGGAACCGGAAACGCCCATCACCGATATCCCGGTGGACAAGGTGTTCATCGGGTCCTGTACCAATTCCCGTATCGAGGACCTGCGCGCGGCTGCGGAGGTGATCCGTGGGCGGCGGGTGGCCGATTCCGTCCGACTCGCCATGGTCGTGCCAGGATCGGGACTGGTGAAGCGCGCAGCCGAGGCCGAGGGCCTCGACCGGGTATTCCTGGATGCCGGATTCGAATGGCGCGAGCCGGGCTGTTCCATGTGTCTGGCGATGAACGCCGATCGGCTGGAACCCGGGGAGCGCTGCGCCTCCACGTCCAACCGCAACTTCGAGGGGCGCCAGGGCCAGGGTGGACGTACCCACCTCGTCAGTCCGCCCATGGCGGCGGCGGCGGCCATCGCCGGGCATTTCGTCGACGTGAGGACGTTCTGATCATGGAAGCATTCATCAATCACCGGGGACTGGTGGCGCCGCTGGATCGTGCCAACGTGGACACCGATGCCATCATCCCCAAGCAGTTCCTGAAGTCCATCAAGCGTACCGGATTCGGACCCAATCTCTTCGACGAGTGGCGCTACCTGGACCACGGTGAACCCGGCCAGGATTGCAGCCGTCGGCCGCTCAATCCCGACTTCGTCCTCAACCAGGACCGGTACCAGGGGGCGAGCATTCTTCTGGCGCGCCGTAACTTCGGCTGCGGGTCCTCGCGGGAGCACGCGCCGTGGGCGCTGCTGGATTTCGGTATTCGTGCCCTGGTCGCGCCCAGCTACGCCGACATTTTCTACAACAACTCCTTCAAGAACGGCCTGCTTCCCGTGGTGCTGCCGGAGGAGACGGTGGATCGGCTTTTCCAGGCCGTGGAAACCAGCCCCGGGTACACCCTGGAAGTGGATCTTCCGGCCCAGGTGGTGAGGACGCCGGAAGGAGAGGAACTGGCCTTCGGGATCGACGAGTTCCGCAAGCACATGCTGCTGGAGGGGCTGGACGAGATCGGCCTGACCCTGCAGCACGCCGACGCCATTCGTGCATATGAACAGCGCCGGCGCACGGAAGCGCCGTGGCTGTTCGCGGCCCGGGAGGGAAGCGGTACATGACCTACAGACTACTGGTACTGCCCGGCGACGGCATCGGCCCGGAGATCGTCGATCAGGCGCTGCGGGTGCTCGAGTGCCTGCGTGCGGATTTCGGACTGGACATGGAGTGCGAGCACGGACTCATCGGCGGGGCTGCCTGCGACCAGGCCGGCAGCCCGCTGCCGGACGAGACCCTGTCCCTGGCGCGCGCGGCGGATGCCGTGCTCCTGGGTGCGGTGGGGGGGGCGCGGTACGACGCGCTGGAACGGCATCTGCGTCCGGAGCGGGGGCTGCTGGCAATCCGCTCGGAGCTGGACCTGTTCGGCAATCTGCGCCCGGCAATCCTCTACCCCCAGCTTGCGGCGGCGTCGGCGCTGAAGCCGGACGTGGTGGCAGGGCTCGACCTGATGATCATCCGCGAGTTGACCGGTGGCATCTATTTCGGTGAACCACGGGGCATCCGGGAGCTTTCCGGCGGCGAACGGCAGGGGTACAACACCCTGGTCTACCGGGAATCGGAGATCGAGCGCATCGGCCGCCTGGGTTTCGAGACGGCGCGCAAGCGCAACGGCCGGCTGTGCTCGGTCGACAAGGCCAATGTGCTGGAGGTCTCCGAACTCTGGCGCGAGGTCATGCAACGGCTCGCGGCGGACTATCCGGACGTGGAGCTCTCCCACATGTACGTCGACAATGCCGCGATGCAGCTGGTACGTGCGCCGAAGCAGTTCGATGTCATCGTTACCGGCAACATGTTCGGGGACATCCTGTCGGATTGCGCGGCCATGCTGACCGGGTCCATCGGCATGCTGCCATCGGCGTCTCTGGACGCCTCGGGCAAGGGCCTGTATGAACCGGTTCACGGCTCGGCGCCGGACATCGCCGGCAAGGATGTGGCCAATCCCCTGGCGACGATCCTGTCTCTGGCGATGCTGCTGCGGCATTCCCTGGGGGAGCCGGAACTGGCGGGGCGGATCGAGCAGGCGGTCGGCGATGTGCTGGACCAGGGCCTGCGCACCGAGGATATCGAAAGCGAGGACACGCGCCGGGTCGGCACGAAGGCGATGGGTGACGCGGTGGTTGCCGCGTTGCGCAGTGAAGCCTGACGGGTTCGGCACGGCTGGAGAACAGGAGGTCAGGAGCATGAACCGGATAGGATTCGTGGGCTGGCGAGGGATGGTCGGCTCCGTACTGATGCAGCGGATGCGGGAAGAGGAGGATTTCCGGGCCATCGACCCGGTCTTCTTCTCCACTTCACAGGCGGGGCAGCCCGGCCCGGACGTGGGCAAGGATGTGCCGCCCCTTCAGGACGCGCACGACATCGAGCAGTTGCAGTCCCTGGACGCAGTGATCACCTGCCAGGGCGGCGACTATACCGGGGCGGTGTACGAATCCCTGCGCAGGAGCGGCTGGAAGGGGTACTGGATCGATGCCGCCTCCACGCTGCGCATGGCGGACGACAGCATCATCATTCTTGACCCCGTCAACAGCGATGTCATCGAACGGGGTCTGCGGGACGGCATTCGCACCTACGTCGGTGGCAACTGTACCGTGAGCCTGATGCTCATGGGCGTCGGGGGCCTCTTGCGCCAGGGGCTGGTGCAGTGGGTCAGTCCCATGACCTACCAGGCTGCCTCCGGGTCCGGTGCCCAGCACATGCGCGAACTGGTGGCGCAGATGGGGTATGTCCACGAGGCTGCCGCCGGTCTGCTCGAACCTTCCAGTGCGATCCTGGAGCTGGACAGGACAGTGACCGAGGCCATCAATGGCGATGGCTACCCACGGGATCACTTCGGCTATCCGTTGGCAGGCAGCCTTCTTCCGTGGATCGACGTGGAGATGGACAGCGGCCAGAGCCGGGAAGAATGGAAGGCCGGTGTGGAAACCAACAAGATCCTTGGTCGCAGCCATGATCCGGTTCCGATCGACGGGATCTGCGTACGTGTGGGGGCCATGCGTTCCCACGCTCAGGCCCTGACCATCAAACTCACCCGGGATGTGCCCCTGGACGAGGTGGAAGAGATACTCGGGGAGGCCAACGCCTGGGTCAGGGTGGTTCCGAACACGAAGGAGGACAGCCTGCGGCACCTGACCCCCGCTGCGGTCAGCGGCACCATGGGGATTCCCGTGGGGCGGCTGCGCAAGCTTGCGATGGGGGGAGACTATCTCTCGGCGTTCACTGTCGGTGACCAGTTGCTCTGGGGTGCTGCGGAGCCGCTGCGGCGAATGCTCCGGATACTCCGGGAGCGGTAACCGCCGAGCAGGATCGAGGCCTCCGGGCCCGGAAACGGGAAGCATGGTGACGTGCTTCCCGTTTTTCTATGGAGAAGCGTGACAAACTTGCCCTAACGTGTTGTCGTTTGCCCGTTTCGCGATGCGGCGCACAGATAATATCGGGGATGCGGTTCACAATGAACGCCGATGAGAGCCCCCGGCGCGTCCCTCGCGGGGACCGCTCGCGGCGAACCCGGGGGTGTTGGCTCTGGAAGCGGCGGCAAGCGCGGTGCGGGAGCGATTCCGCCGGCGCCGACCCGTGCCCGCCTCCAGGATGGTGTGGTTCCCCGGTGCGCATCGGGCAGGGGAACCGGAAGTGCATAGACGGTGTGGGGTTTGGCCGCGGCGGGGCGGCGGTTCCACCGCAGAAAAAGGGAATGCCATGGCACGCAGACTGGCTCGACTGATCACGCTTTCCTTCTGCCTCACGCCGGCGCTGGCGCTGGCGCTCGGGGTCGGGGGCATCGAGACGCGCTCGGCGCTGAACGAACCTCTGGATGCCCGTATCCCGTTGCTTCCGGATGGAGTGGATGAGCTGGAAACGGTCAGCATGCGTCTCGCTCCTACGGAAGCCTTCCAGCGTGTCGGACTTGATCGTCCCTTCCTGCTCTCCCGACTCAATTTCACCGTGGTCGAGGACGGGCCGGGCGCACCCTACGTTGCCGTGACCACGGACGACCCGGTGCGTGAGCCGTTCCTGGCATTCCTCGTGGAAGTGCGCTGGTCCGGCGGACGGTTGCTGCGCGAGTACACGCTGCTCCTGGATCCGCCACTTCATGAACCGCGGGAGGCGCCGGAACCACGTATGGCCGCGGAGCCCGAGCCGGCACCCGAGCCGGCGACCGCTCCCGCCCGGCCTGCACGGCAGGAAGTCACTGCGGCCGAGCCGGACCCGGAGATGGACGCTGTGCGTGAATACGGTCCGGTGGAGAGGAACCAGACACTCTGGGACATCGCCATGGAGACCAGGCCGGACAGCTCGGTTTCCGTCCACCAGATGATGATGGCCCTGCTGCGGGCGAACCCGGAAGCGTTTGCCGAAGGTAACGTCAACAATCTGCGGGCGGGCGCCATCCTGCGGGTGCCGGAGCGCGGTGACATCGAGTCGCTGGGTGTCGCCGATGCGCGGCGGGAGTTCGCGCGCCAGACGGAGGAATGGGAGGCGGGGCGCACGCCGCGACCCGCGGAGCCGGAGCCGGCGGAGGACGAGATGCTGGCGGCCGAGGCAGTTCGGGAAGAGGAAGCCCCCGGGGACGACGGTCGGCTGCAGGTGGTAGCGGCCGGCGACGCCGGCGGCGATGATCCCACCGCAACCCTGGACGATGACCTTGCGCAGGCACGTGACCCGGAGGTCGAGCGGCTGGAGAGCGAGCTTGTCGCGTTGCGGGAGAGCGAGGCCAGCATGCGTTCGGAGGCGGACGAGCTGCGACAGATGAACCAGGAACTGCGCGAACGGGTGGAAGCCCTGGAGCGCCTGGTAAACCTGCAGGCGGATCCCTCGCTGGTGGCCGGTTCGGAGGATGAATCTGCGGACGATGCGCCGGCCCTCGCGGACGCACCGTCCGAAGATGAGGCGGCAGATGACGACGCGCCAGCGGTGGCGGCCGTGGAGCCGCCCGCCGCCGAAGGCGGAGCCGCCGATTCCGCGACTGGTGGTGACCCTGCCGCTGCGCAGCCGGATGTCCCGGCGGAGGAACCTTTCTCCGCCGCGGCAGCGGTGGAGCCCTGGGAAGACCCGCGGGTGCTGGCCGGCGCCGGCGGCGCCGGTGCGTTGTTGCTCCTGCTGCTCCTGCTCATGCTGCGGCGCCGACGCCAGAGCGCCCAGCAGGAGGAACTCGAGCCCCTGATGGCCGCTGGCGGAGGTGGCGCGGCGGTTGCCGGTGGCCTCGGTGGGGCAACCATGGAAGCGGGTCAGGGTGCTGGCGTCATGACCGCTGCGGAAGCCGTACCGGTACGCGATCCGCTGGAAGAGGCCGACATGTACATGGGGCACGGCCGCTACGACCAGGCCCGTGATGTTGTGCAGCGTGGCCTGGCGGTCAATCCTGATGACAAGCAACTCCGGCTCAAGCTCCTGGAGATCCATGCCCTGGGCCACGACCGGGCGGCGTTCGAGTCGGAAGCGCAGGATCTGTATGCCCTGGTTGACGGCGAGGAGGATCCGGTCTGGCAGCGTGCGGCCGGGATGGGCAGGGAGATCGCCCCGGAGCATCCGTTGTTCCCGGTGAACCGGCCCGAAGGGGGGGAGACCGGGGACAGTGAGGCGGATTCCGCCATGGACTTCCTTGATGACACCTTCGACCTGGACCTGGAGCTGGACTCGGAGACGGAGGATCGTGCCGAGGTGGCTGGTGCGGCGCAGCCGCAGCCGCTGGACGCGGAGCATGAGCCGCCGCGGGAACCCCACTCCCGTCAGACCCCGGAGGACGAGGACGCCCCGATGGACATGGAGTCCATGGAAGACGACCTTTCGGACCTCGAGTTCGCCCTGGATGACGATCCCGACCACGAAGTGGCCGAGCGGGACTCCGACGAGCCTTCCCGGTACGAGGCGGAGTCCGCCGCGCAGGAGAGTGTTCCCGGGGAAGCGGATGACGACCCGGCTGCAGAGGACGACTGGACCCTGGATTTCGACCTGACCGGACTGGACGAGGAAATTCGTTCCATGGAGGCCACCGGCACAAGCGCGGATTCGGAGGAGACTGCGAGCGACGACTCCGGGCTGGACTTCGATCTGGACGTGATCGGGGACACAGACAGGCCGGCAGCGTCGGAGGTGACGGGCTCCGGGGAGGACCGGCGGGACGCAGGGGGAGACACGGTCGACGACGAGGCCACCGGGCACGATACCTCCGGGCTGGAGGAACTGATGTTCGCGCTTGACGGTGACCAGGAGCGCACTCATACGCAGGAGGGGGACGCGGGGTCTGATGACACGTCCCCGGCGGAGGACGCTGAATCCGGGGGGGGAGCCGATACCCTGGATGATGACAGCCTGTTCGCGGGAGCCGACGAGAACAGCACCAAGCTGGACCTCGCCCGTGCCTACCTGGACATGGGTGACTCGGATGGCGCCCGCAGTCTGCTGGAGGAGGTTCTGGAAGAGGGCAGCGACGAGCAGAAGCGCGAAGCGGAGGAACTGCTCGGTCAGTCGGCCTGATCGATGCCTGCCGGCCGCAGCCTCACGCTGCGGCCGGATCGTACCCTGTCTCGGGAACGCCGCCACCACCGGACATTGAAGTATGCGCATCGCCCTTGGGGTGGAGTACGACGGCTACCGATACAATGGCTGGCAGGTCCAGCGCCACGCCCCCTCGATACAGGCCACCCTGGAGCATGCGCTGTCCAGGGTGGCCGATCATCCCGTCACGGTCACCTGCGCCGGCCGTACGGACGCTGGGGTGCACGCCCTCGGCCAGGTGGTCCACTTCGACACCGAGGCCCGCAGGAGCATGCACGGCTGGTGCCTGGGCGCCACCACGCATCTCCCCGGGGATGTTGCCGTACGCTGGGCGCGGGAGGTTGATGAATCCTTCAGCGCCCGCTTCAGTGCCTTGGCCCGCTCCTACCGGTACGTGCTGCTGAACCGTCCAGTCCGCCCCGGACTGTGGCATGGGCGGATCGGCTGGACATGGAAGCCCCTGGACCATTCCCTCATGCAGCGTGGCGCCGACCACCTGCTGGGCGAGCACGACTTTTCCTCCTTCCGGTCCATCGAATGCCAGGCGCGGCACGCACGGCGCCAGATCCATACCCTGACTGTCCAGCGGGCCGGCGATCTCGTCTACATCGATATTTGCGCCAATGCCTTCCTGCATCACATGGTACGCATCATCGTCGGTACGCTGATTCTGGTGGGCAGCGGGGAACGGCATCCGGACTGGGTGGCCCGGGTCCTGGACGCGCAGGAGCGAGTCCGTGCCGGCCCCACCGCCGTCGCCCACGGTCTGTACCTGGTGGCGGTGACGTATCCCGTTGCCATGGGCCTGCCGCAGCCTCCGCCGCCGCCCCGGTTCGCAGAATCGGGGTAGGGTGGCGGGGCCGGATGGCGAGTTCCCTATTCTTCCGCGCCGCGTTACCATCGTGGTCGTTCCGGCGCCGGCACCTGCATGGCCCGGTTGCGGGGCCGATCTGGGAGGTCTCTGGCGGGACTGTGCGAACACGTGTGAAAATCTGCGGACTAACCCGGGAGCAGGATGCGCTGGCGGCGGTGTCGGCGGGGGCGGATGCACTGGGTTTCGTCTTCTGCGATGCCAGTCCGCGGAACCTCGAAGCGTCCGCTGCGGCGGGGATGGCTGCCACACTGCCGCCGTTCGTCTCCGTTGTCGGACTGTTCCTGAACCCGGAACGCGAACTCGTGGAATCCGTGCTGCGGGAGGTGCCACTGGACCTGCTGCAGTTCCATGGCGAGGAACCGGCGGCGTTTTGCGAGTCCTTCGGTCGCCGCTATATCAAGGCGATTCCCATGGGGGGCAGAGCGGATCCACTGGCCTACGCGGCCGAGTACCCGGCTGCCGCGGGATTCCTGCTGGATGGTAACAGGGCGGGAGAACGTGGCGGCCAGGGAGAGACATTCGACTGGGCCGCCGTGCCGGATGTGTTCCCGCGCCCGCTCGTGCTGGCCGGGGGGCTTGACCCCGGCAACGTGGCCGAGGCGGTTGTCCGTTGCCGGCCCTACGCGGTGGACGTCAGCAGTGGCGTCGAGTCGGGCCCCGGGATCAAGGACGCCCGGCGCATCGCCGCTTTCATGAGAGAGGTTGAAGATGTCCGTGACATCAAGGATCACTGAGCAGGTGGTCGACTATCGCCGGTTTCCCGATGCCTCGGGCCACTTCGGCATCTACGGCGGGCGGTTCGTCCCCGAGACGCTGGTGGCGCCCCTGGTGGACCTGACCGAGGCATATCTGCGTTACCGTGACGACCCGGAATTCCAGCGGGAGTTCGAGCAGGACTGTTCCCAGTTCGTCGGTCGTCCGTCACCCCTCTACCTTGCGGAGCGCTGGACCCGCAAGCTTGGTGGCGCACGTATCTATCTGAAGCGGGAAGACCTCAACCATACCGGCGCCCACAAGATCAACAACACCATCGGCCAGGCTCTGCTGGCTTCCCGGATGGGCAAGACCCGGGTCATCGCCGAGACCGGCGCCGGCCAGCATGGCGTTGCCAGTGCGACGATCGCCGCACGCCTGGGCCTGGAGTGTGTGGTC
>SLLM01000275.1 GCA_007134055.1 Ectothiorhodospiraceae bacterium
AGGGCCGCCTCGGTAGGCAGCTTCTCACCCGGTTTCCAGAAGCCCTGAGCGATGGCCGTACCCAGGGCGTCCCGCAGCGCGGCGTACTTTGGCGCGCCCCCGGTCTGGCTCGGCGGGAAGCGGGTCAGAAACTCGTTGAGTTCCGATTCTCGAGCGGCGTTTTCCATGGTCTTCCGGCCTTGCTCCAAGCCTGTCGGTTGCGCTGTGAGCGCTCCCTTGACAGCGCGTCTGCACGCTCCTAGTGTAACAACTAATTACTACATAGTAATTGATACATAAAATTGTAGTAATTGCCCTCGAGGCCAATGGCTTCAGCCTGGCCCGTGGAGCGGAATCGCCACCCGGAGTGGCGGCCATAGTACGTCGGAGGAGGTACCATCATGAGATTCCCCACTCTGCTGGCGGCGTTTCTCGCCGTGCTGCTTATCCTGCCCGGCTCCGCGTCCGCGGACCGCTACCGCCTGTCCCTGTCCACGTGGGGAAGCCCGCAGCACCCGCAGGTCCGCGAGTTCGTCCCCCGGTTCGTAGACCTGGTGGAAGAGAAGAGCGAGGGCCGCATCCGCTTTCGCGTGTTCGAAGGCGGGGAAATGGTTAACCAGCAGAACGTCAATACGGCGGTCCCCCAGGGAACCATTGATATCTCCCTGACCACGCTGGACAACTGGTCCGGTCGCATATCGGATGTCTCGGTTCTCACAAGCCCGTTGTGGACCTGGCCGCTGGAGCGTGCCCGTGACGAACTGGTGCCCGGGCAGCCGGTGTTCGACTACTTCGACGCGCAACTGCGCGAGATCGATACCATCATGATCGCGATGTTCGATATCGGTCCTCCAGTGATTTCGTCGCGGCGGGAAATCCGTACGCCAGAGGACATTCGCGGACGCACGGTCCGGGTGTACTCCCGTGGCGCGGGCCTGATGATGCAGGAACTGGGTGCCGCCCCCACGACCATCGGGGTTGGTGAAGTCTATTCGGCGCTGCAGCGCGGAACCGTGGACGCGGCCCTGGGCGGGCTTGGCGGCGCGGTCGGGTTGAAGCACTTCGAGGTGACCGATCACATGTTCGTGCCCATGGGTGCGCTGGGTACGCTGGTGCACGCCTACGTCATGAATCTGGAAACCTTCGAATCCCTGCCACCGGATCTGCAGGAAGCGGTCATGGAGGCAGCGGCCGAGGCACGCGCGCACATGCAGCAGTACGTGATTGACAGCTACGACGACATGCTTCAGGTGGTCACCGATAGCGGCACCGAGGTGTACCGACTGGAGCCGGGTGAGGAGACCTGGAGCCTCTGGCGGGACCGTCTCTCCGACATGACCGCCCGGGCCAGGAACGAATTTCCGGCCGACCTGGTGGAGATGGTTGCCGGCCAGTCAGCGGACTGACCACGTTCGCCGGCGCGGCCTGGAACCGCCGCGCCGGCCTCCATCCACGATCCGCTCCCGGAGTCCGATCCGATGCTAGCTGCACTTGAACGGGGATGCCGTTGGGTGTGTGGCGCAATGGGCGTTGTCGCCATGACCATCGTCGCCCTGCTTGCCCTGCCCATAACCTACGATGCCACGATGCGAACCTTCGGGTTCCCGACCATCTGGGTGTTCGAGGTATCGCTGTACGCACTGATTGCGGCGGGCTTCCTGGCGAATCCCCTGTCGCTGAAAACCGGGGCTCATTTCCGCGTGACGATCCTCTACCGGCTGATTCCGGGCATCAGCAAGGTGCTGAATATCTTTGCCATGCTGATGACACTCACGTTTGCCATACTGATTGTCTGGGCCGGCAGCTATTTCGTGCACTACACCTGGTCCAACAGCATCCGCTCCGACAGCCTTTTCGCCGTTCCGCTGTGGATTCCGATACTGGCAATCCCCATCGGCGGTCTCGGCCTCTTCCTGCAGACCCTGATCATGCTGCTCACCGGCGAGGAGCCGGGTGAGGAAGCGGATGTTGTCATTGCCGAAGCGATGAAGGACCACCAGCGATGATCATGGACTTTTTCTTCGACTACGCGGGCTACATCGCGATCGTCCTGCTGTTCTTGTTCATGGTGCTGGGCGTGCCGGTGTTCGTCGCCATGGGGATGTCGGCGTTCATCGCCGCATTGTTGATTGATGACCCCACCCGGGTGATGCGCACGTTCATCCAGAACACCTGGCAGGCGGCGGCGATCTTCGAGCTGGTGGCCCTGCCGCTGTTCATCCTGACAGGCACCATCATGCAGCAGACCGATGCCAGTCGGGATCTGTTCGCCGTTGCCAAGGCCTGGGTGGGCTCGGTATCCAACTCCCTGGGGATTGCCACCATGCTCGCCTGCGGCATATTCGCCGCCATCACCGGTTCCAGCATCGCGACGGCCGCCACCATCGGCCTGGTGGCGATTCCGCTGTTGCTCCGAGAGCAGTACGGCGAACGCCGTTCCGCCGGCTTCGTCGCCGGCGGGGGAACACTGGGGATCATCATCCCGCCGTCCATCCCGCTGATTCTCTATGGCGTCATCACGGAGACGTCCATCGGGCAGCTGTTCATTGCCGCCGTCATTCCGGGCGCGATCATGCTGTCCATCTTCACCCTGTATGTGTATCTCAGCCGGCCGCGCATCACCACCGACCACGTGGTGCCTTGGGAGGAACGGTGGCGGGTGACACGCTTCGGCATTGGCGTCCTGTTGCTGCCGGTGCTGATCATCAGCGCGATCTACACGGGCATCTTTACCCCAACGGAAGTGGGCGGCCTGTCGGTCGTCTACGTCACACTGCTGGGGTTCATCCAGGGGCGGTTGAGCTGGCACAAGATCAAGCTGGCGGCCATGCGCGCCACCAAGACCACCGGCATGCTGTACATGCTCATCGTCTTCGGCGTGTACTTCGCCCATTTCCTGGCGTTCGAGTACGTGCCGCAGTCCATCGCCCAGACCATCGTCGCCAACACGACCGGCATTGCCGCGGTGACCCTGATCATCGCCGTCTACCTGGTGCTGGGCATGTTCCTGGAAAGCGCGGCGATGCTGCTTCTCTCCATTCCGATCTTCTTCCCGGTTGCCATGGAACTGGGAATGCATCCGCTCACGTTCGGCATCTTCGCGGTCATCGCCATGGAGATCGCCCAGATATCACCGCCGATCGGCGTCAACCTGTTCACCATACATGGCATATCGCGAATACGGTTGTGGACCATCGCCAAGGGTGCGTTGCCATTCCTGCTGGTCCAGGTCGCGATGCTGTACGTGGTGTTCTACACCCCGTGGCTGACTCTCTGGCTGCCGGGAACCATGAACTGAGTGACAGAACCAGCGATAACCACGAGGACTTCAGTTGATGAAACTGACGGAGTACGAGGAGGCAATGCTTGCCGGCACGTTCGGGGAGCCAAAGCGCATTGCCCTGCAGCAGCAGGTTCAGGTTGGGCGCTTCTTTGACGCCGATGATCTGGTGGAGGTCAGCCAGGCACACATCATGGCCGACACGGAATCCCTCGGCGAATCGGGGGTGGAATTCCTGGAGCGTCTCGCCGCCTGTCCCGAGGACGAGCGACAGGTGGCCATTCCCACGATCACCGACCCCCGCGGCGTGGACCAGTGCCACTACCAGCGCCTGGGGCAGCAACAGTCGTGGGCGTTCCTGGAACTGCGGGCGGTTGCGGCGATGCGTGCCATGGGCATTCTGATGACCGATACATGCATCAACTACCAGACAGTACAGGCGCCGGTGATGGGGCAGCATCTCGCCTTCGGAGATACCGGCGTGGTGATCTACTCCAACAGCGTCTGCGGCGCACGCAGCAATTTCGAGGGAGGCCCCGCCGCGCTTGCAGCCGGGCTCACCGGGCGTACGCCGCGTTACGGCTATCACCTGGACCGCTGCCGGCGCGGAACGCACCTGTTCGAGATCGACTTCGAACCCGGCGACCTGGCCGAGTGGGGCGCCCTGGGGGCGATCGTGGGGCACGAAGCCGGATCCTACTGGACCGTGCCGGTCATCGATTCTCTGTCCGCGGAACCGGATTCCGACGCGCTCAAGCATTTCGGCGCCGCGATGGCGAGCTACGGCTCCGTGCCCCTGTTCCACATCGTCGGCGTTACCCCGGAGGCCCCGGATCGCCGAGCCGTGTTTGACGGCCCCCCCCCGCCCGCGCGGCGGATCACGCGGACGGATGTGGAGAACTACCGCGCCTCGTTCGGCAGCCACGACGAGAAGGTGGACGTGGTGGTGTTCGCTGCACCGCAGCTATCCCTGATCGAGATGCGCCGTGCGGCAATGCTGCTTGCCGGCCGCAGGGTTCACCCGGATACCGCGCTGCTGGTGGCCACGAACCCGGAGGTGAAGGCCGCCTGTGATCGTATGGGCCTGACCGCGACGATCGAGGATGCAGGCGGCATTGTTCTGAGCGGGGTGTGCTTCTATCAGATGTACGCCCGCGAGATGGGGGAGGTGAATCACTGGAAACGGTTGCTCACTAACTCCGCCAAGCTGTGCAACATCATTACGGGGTACGGCTACGAGCCGGTGATCGCATCGATGGAACGCTGCGTTGAAGCAGCGGTGAACGGGAAAATGTGAGATGGCAGACAGGATCTACGAAGGCCACGTAGGTATTGGTGCGGCCGTAACCGGCGTGGCGCTGGTGGCAAAGGACAACTTCAGCGCGCGCTATGACCTCAACCGGATCGAAGGGGTGTTCTCCCGCCGGGCGCACAAGCTCCACGGCGAGAACTATGTCGACCGCATACTGATCCTGGACACCGCCAAGGGGGGCGTGGCGAGCGCCTGGATGCTGGCGGAGATGAGATCCCGCAACATGGCACCCGCGGCGTTGGTCCTGAACGCCAGCAACACCATCATGGC
>SLLM01000160.1 GCA_007134055.1 Ectothiorhodospiraceae bacterium
ACCCGCCTGCCTCGGGTTGCCACCCTGGCCGGGGGCGCGACGCCGCGGCCCTCCCAGGGACGCCCGGGCCCGCAATTGCGCAAGCAGCCCCGCGGGCAACAGGGCCCGGGCCGCTTCCACGGTCACGTCCTCCGCTTCCCGGTCGGTGCCGGTTTCACCCCCCTGACTGTCCTGCGGCGGCGCCGTCGCTGGCGGCTCTGCCTGGTCGCTGTCGTCCGTTTCCTCCTCCCGCGTGGTCTCCGACCCGGGCTGCTCCGGCAGGGCCGTTGCCCGTGGACCGAGAACCAGGCGAACTGCGAGCGCCGCATCCTCCTCCCGAACGGCGTCGACCCCCGCCAGTGCAGCGGCCGCCCGGGCAGCTCGACAGGCGAGCAGTGGCGCCCGCAGGGATCCGACACCGAGCGCGAGTGCCGCGCCACAGATGGCCTCCACCGTGGCGTCGGCGATCGCAACAGTCGGAAGCCGCGTCCGCGCCGCGGCGATTACGGCTCGATCCACACCGTTGTCCGCCGTCCCGGAGACCGCGACCGGGGTGAGATCCGGCTGAAAGGCGAAGCGGTCCAGAAGTGCCGGCGGGGGGCTTTCGTCCCCGCCGATGCCCTCGTCCAGTGCCACCACGCCGACGCGTACCGGGAAATCCTGATCGATGCCGTCCCGCTGTACGGCGAGACGGCCGCTGTCCAGCACGGCCGCAAGGCGCGCGGCTACTCCGGGCGACAGACGCTCGGCCATGGCGAGGACAATGATGCCGCCATCGCTCTCGGCCAGGAGGCCGCGCTCCGCGACCGGCTTGCCGCTGCGCAGCGTCATTGCCAGGTCAAGGCCGCCCAGCAGGCGGCTATCGGAGATGTTGAGTGGCACCCGGCGAACCGGCATATCCGCCGGCAGGCAGGCCCGGAGCATCTCCAGCCAGCGATCCCGTACCGGGCCCGGCAGCGAACGCAGGGACACACCTCCCAGCCCCGCCGGATCGACGGCGTAGAGCAGCGCCGCAGTCAACGCATCCTGCCACGCGGGCTCACCGCCCTCCGCGCGAAGGGCCGGCTTCATGCGGCCAGGTGCTCTTCCACGGCCCGCTGTACCCGGGTGGTGGATCCCGCGTCATCCAGCGGACTGCGGCGCAGCCGGTGGCGAAGCGCCACGGCCGCCACACGACGCAGATGCGACACCTCGACGGTGTCCGCCTGCTCCAGGCTCGCGACGGCCCGGGCGGCACGAACGAGGGTCAGTTCACCGCGCAGTCCGTCCGTCCCGAGGGCCATGCATAACTGCGCGGCCCGCTCCAGCGTCGCATCGGGAACCAGCACCGCGGGCAGCTTCTGCCGTGCCTTGTCGAGTTGTCGCCGAACCTTGCCATCCTGCCGCTTCCACTTCGCGGCAAAGGCCTCCGGGTCCAGCTCGTACTCGTCCCGCCGGCGCACCACCTTGATGCGAGTGGGGAGATCCGAAGGCGTGGAGACTTCCACGGAGAGTCCGAAGCGGTCCAGAAGTTGCGGACGCAGTTCACCTTCCTCCGGGTTACCGCTGCCAATCAGTACGAAACGTGCGGGGTGGCGGACGCTGAGCCCCTCGCGTTCGACAACGTTGACGCCGGATGCCGCCACGTCGAGGAGCAGGTCGACGATGTGATCTTCCAGCAGGTTCACCTCGTCGATGTACAGAAAGCCACGATTCGCACGGGCCAGCAAGCCGGGCTCGAAGGCCTTTTCACCCCGTGTCAGGGCGCGCTCCAGGTCCAGCGCACCGACGACCCGATCCTCCGTGGCGCCCAGTGGCAGGTCCACCACCGGCACCTGCATCCGGCGCGTTCGCACCCGTACACCGTCCCCGCGCCGTTGCGGACACTCCGCGCAGAGCATCTCCCGGCTCTGCGGGTCGCAACTGAACGGGCAGCCTGCCACTGCCCGGATCGATGGCAGCAGGCCTGCAAGTGCCCGGACTGCCGTCGATTTTCCCGTCCCCCGATCGCCGAAGATCAGCACGCCGCCAACGCTGGGGTCGACCGCCGCAATGAGTATTGCCAGCTTCATCTCATCCTGTCCGACGATGGCGGAGAACGGAAATGCTTGAGCCATGGTGGTATGTCGTCCCGGTTGCGCGAATTGACATGGGTGCCCGGCCATCCCGCCCCGGCGGCGCCCGCTACATCCAGCAAACAAGCTCCATAGTGTGCCGTTCCACCGATCACTTTGCACTCGGGGTCACGTTCCCGGGCTTCGTTCAGCTTGCGTTCAGTTTTGCTGCGACACAATTCTTGGCATGCACCTGTCCAGGTTTGTTGTCACTTCGTGCAACCGGCAGGTAGCCTTAGGGTCTATAGTGTTGGCGGTGCATCACCGTTCATGTCCAGGATCCTGCGTCTGGTGGCGTGCACCGGCCACTATCGCCCACCTCTCTCGAGTGGGCCAACCCCAGGAGGAGTGTTCGTTATGTCTGACACGACCCATGATGGTTCCCGCCGTCGATTCCTTCGGTTAGCAGCCATCGGCGCGGCTGCGGTGCCGGCGACCGGGCTTTTGTTCCACGGCAAGGCACTCGCCGACGACGACCGTGTCTCGGAGGATGAGTCGGCTGCCGAGGCGCTCCATTACAAGCACGACGTGGCCGACGTGGACCACCCCGATTACGAGGAAGGACAGGTCTGCGCGAACTGTCAGCTCTATACCGATCCCAACGGTGAGTGGGGCCCCTGCGCCGCCTTCGCTGGTCGCAAGGTCAGGGCCAGCGGCTGGTGTACCGCCTGGGTGGGCTGAGGCGGAACAGCGTTCCAATTTGCCTCGATTGCTGGCAGGGCGGGCTGGAGCGTCCTAAGCTTCGCTATGCCTGCACGGCGAACGTCCAATGGAGGAAGACATGTCCAACGATTCCGGCAACGAGAATTACCGCAAGGCCGAGTTGATCGCGGCGGGGATGATCGGATTCACGCTGTTCCTGTTCCTGATTGCCGTCCTGTCACGCTAGTTAGAAGACCGCGCCCGGGTGGCTTCACCCGGGACGCATCCATCCGATCATTGCCCCGGTGCAACAACGGGCACCGGGGTATCGAGGCGTCACTCCAGGCTGATTCGCAATGCCGCAACGATTGCCAGCGGCGCAAGAGCAAGGGCAAGCACCAGCATGGACCCCAGCAGGTAAAGGCTGGGCGCCGCCGGCAGACCAGACGACGCGAGATCCACCGCTCGCGTGCCGAAGATGAGTACCGGCACGTACAGGGGCAGCACGAGCAGTGCCAGCAGGACACCGCCGCGGGAAAGCCCCACCGTCAGTGCCGTGCCGATCGCGCCCACCATGCTCAGTGTCGGCGTGCCCAGGAGCAGCCCGGCCACCAGTACCGGAATCACCTCCGCCGGCATCTGCATCATCAGCGCCATGAACGGCGCCAGGGCGACCACGGGCAGCGCGGTGGTCAGCCAGTGAGCGAACACCTTCGCCATCATCAGCAGTGGCAGCGGGTGGTGACTCATCAGCATCTGTTCCAGGCTGCCGTCCTGGAAGTCCGAACGGAACAGGTTCTCCAGCGCAAGGAGCGTCGCCAGTAGCGCCGCCACCCAGATGACGCCGGGCCCGATCCGGGCGAGGGTCTCCGCACCAGGCCCCACTCCGAGGGGAAAGAGCGTGATAATGATCAGGAAAAAGAGCAGCGGGTTGATCCAGTCGCCGCCGCGTCGATAGACAAGCGTCACATCCCGCTTCAGGAGCGCGACACAGGCTTGAAGTGTCCCACCCCGGTCGCTCATGAGGCGAGCCGAAGCTGATCCACTCGGTCCCGCAGAGACTGCAACGGCTGATGAGAGGTCAGCACCACGAGGCCGCCATGCGCGAGGTGCGCGGCGATCAATGCTTCCACCGCCTCGATCCCGTCCCCGTCCAGGGCATTGAACGGCTCGTCGAGAATCCAGACGGTGGCCCGGATTACCAGCAGCCTTGCGAGTGCCAGGCGGCGGCGTTGTCCGGCCGACAGGGTGCCGGCCAGTTCTTCCTCGAATCCCGCGAGCCCCACCCGGGCGAGAGCATCCCGCGGCCGGTACGGGTCCGCCGGAACCGCCAGTGCGCGGGCAAAGGCAAGGTTCTCGAACAGGGTGAGATCCTCCTTCACCCCATGGGCATGGCCAACAAAGGCAACCTGGCGCAGGAACTCCGGGCGATACTCCCGGGTGTCGGCGCCCTGCCAGAGAATACGCCCGCCATCGGGGGCACCGAGACCGCAGAGAGTGCGCAGCAGTGTCGTCTTGCCGCTGCCGTTGGGCCCGATCACATGGAGACCTGTCCCCGGGGTGATTGCGAAGCTCAGGCCCTCGAACAGGAGCCGTTCGCCCCGGCTGCAGGTGAGTTCCCGGATCTGGAGTCCGGGCGTGACGTCCGTTGGCATCGCTTGCATGTCGGCCCCCCTCTTTGCGTACGGTCGCAGTGTATCCACTCCGGCGGCGATTGGCATTGCAACGGCCTTTGAAGCCTTGCCGTGGCCGATTCACAGGGAACTCCGCGGCCCTGTCAGACAGGCGAGACATTGGCCGATTTTAGTGTTATGTTTGCTTGACGTTCGCCGCAGTCAAGCTAGGCTTACACTATGGCTACCCCGGACAGTCAAGTCGGATTCCCTGATTCGCCGCGGCGCCTGCCTGGCCGCCCCCGTACCGGAGCCGGCCGTGCATGGGTCTGGTTCCATCGCCTGGGATCGCCGCCGTATGTCCACGCTCTCGCCGGCCGCCTGATTCCCTGGTTTGCCGGAGTTTTCCTGCTCCTGAGCGGCCTCGGTCTGTATCTCGGATTCTTTGTTGCGCCGCCGGACTACCAGCAGGGAGAGGCCTACCGGATTCTATACATCCCCGCTCCCAGC
>SLLM01000129.1 GCA_007134055.1 Ectothiorhodospiraceae bacterium
GGCCGGGCCGCGCGCTGCCTTGTCTCCTGATCGATCGTGCTATGGTGCCCGTTCGTGCATTCGAATTGAGGTACTTTCCGGCATGCCGGCATGACATCGGACCTTCGCACTGTCAGTGATTTCCTGCTGAACCTCTATCTTGCCGCCCAGCAGCATGCCCCCGACCAGTTCCAGCGAGAGACCCTCCTCAGCCTGCAACGTTTTCTGCCTTTCGATTTTGCCGGCTGGGGCGGAGGTACCCAGGAAAGCCGGAAGGTCACCGATGTCACGATGCTGCATCAGTCACCGGATTTCTTCTCCGAGTGGGAGAAGGTTGCTCACCGGGATGAGTACTGTGACCTGGCACTGGCCCGTCTCAACCGGACCGTGCTGTTCGACGATGTGCCGGAGTTCCGCCGCTCCTTTGCCTACAATGAACACTGGCGGCTGTTCGATGTGCGCAACATGATTGCCACCATCATGCTGGAGCCGGTCGATGGCTACGTGACCTTCATGGGGCTTTGCGCGAGCGATCCACTGCAGCGCTATACGGAGGAGCACCGGGCGCTCAAGCAGTTGCTCATGCCGCATGTGTGCAGTGCCCTGCGGCTGAACCGGCGCAGCGTACTGGACCGGATCGATGCCCCTGGAGACGGCATCGCCGTCGTCGATCGTGCCGGACGGGTGCTGGCGAGCCGTCCCCCGTTCTGGAGCATCGTGCGCGAGGAGTGGGCGGGGGCCCGCACCAGCATTCCCCTGGCGGTGGAACGGGAGCCGCACGCCACCGCGTGGAGCTGGCGCGGCAATGCAATCCAGCTCCACGCGCAGCCGCTTGGCCATCACCATGTGCTGCGTGCCAGTCTGCGCAGTCCGCTGGAGTGCCTGACCGCGCGCGAGGCGGAGATCATCGAGCACGTCGTGCGCGGGAATTCGCACAAGGAGGTCGCGCGCCTGCTCGAGCTGGCGCCGGCCACCGTGCGCAACCACCTGGCGAAAGTCCATGACAAGCTTGGGATCAGTACCCGCGCGGAACTCGTGCGGGCGTGCATGGCCGATCGGCCATCGCCGCGCAGGCGGCGGGCAGGGCGGTGACGGATACCCCGACACGCCGCATTCCCGGAGGATGACTGTGGCGGCGCAGAATCCACCGAGGCCTGACCATACTGCCGGAACGGTCGGTACTCATGCCGCTCCGGAGGGTTGGTGAACGTGATTCGCCAGGTGGTTGCCGACGATGCGACCGCGCTTTGCCGCATCTACAATCATTACGTGGCGGAGACCGTCAACACGTTCGAGGAGGTGCCGATCGCAGAATCCGGCATGCGCGCACGCATCCTCGAAGCGAACACAACCTCCCTGCCATGGCTCGTCGCCGAACGCGCTGGCCACGTCATCGGGTATGCCCATGCCTCGAAATGGAAAGGGCGCTGCGCCTATCGATTCTCCGTGGAGGTCACAGTGTATCTGGAGGCCGGGTCTACCGGCCAGGGTTTCGGGACCGACCTCTACGACGCGTTGGTTGCACGGTTGCAACGTCAGGAAATGCACGTGGCGCTGGCAGGCATCGCGCTGCCGAATGCCGCCAGTGTCGCCCTGCACGAGAAACTCGGTTTCCGCAAGGTAGCCCATCTTCCGGAAGTCGGCTTCAAGTTCGGGCGGTGGATAGACATAGGCTACTGGCAACGGATCCTGTGAAGATGGGGCGCGATCGTTATTGCGCGGTGCGCGTCGACGCCTTGCCTGCGCCACGGGGCAGCCATGGACATCGTCACGAAGCGGGTGTACGAACCGGCCGATGCGGGTGATGGGCTTCGTGTGCTCGTGGATCGGGTGTGGCCGCGGGGAATGACCCGGGAGCAGGTGCAGGCTGATCTGTGGCTGCGCGAGGTGGCTCCGGGAACAGCCCTGCGGAAGAGGTTCGGCCACGACCGCTCACGCTGGGCGGCATTCCGGAAACGCTACTTCGCAGAACTCGACACACGGCCCGAACCCGTGGCAAGACTTCTGGACGCAGCGGCAAAGGGGCGGGTAACACTTTTGTTCGCGGCGCGGGATACGGAATGCAACCAGGCCGTGGCACTGCGGGAATACCTGCTTGCCTGCGCCGGTGGGCGGCGGCTCTGATGTGGCGCGGACAGCAGCTCGCCTCCAGTCTGTGCGGATACATGCGAAAGCATTGGCCTGCTCCCATCCGCGGACGGGAGCGTGTAGCCTCGCCCGTTGATCCGGCCGGGGCCGGAGTCGTGGTCATGGCGGACTTGTCCGGACAGGTGGGTGGAACGTGTCGCCGAAGGGTGGATCAACCGCTTCGGCAATCCTGGCGGCGAGGTCCCGGGACGACGGACGCCCGTGGCCCGGAATGGCATCATGGAGAAGGAGGCACCCCATGCATGGGAGCTGGAGGCTCGGCGACACCTTCGCGTACGACGGCCGCATTGTCCGGCATGGCCGGCTTGGCGCAGGACCGCCGATGGTGCTGGTCCACGGCACCCCGTGGTCGTCGTTCAACCTTCGCCACCTGATCCGGCAACTGGCCGGTGAGTACACGGTCCACTACTTCGATCTGCTTGGCTACGGCCAGTCCGGCAAGGAAGCCGGGGACGTTTCCCTGGCCGCGCAGAACGGGTTGCTTGACCGCCTGCTGGATCACTGGGGACTGGAAGAGCCCGTCGTCGTCGGACATGATTTCGGCGGTGCGACGGTGCTCCGGACACACCTCCTCAACCGCCGCCGTTTCAGCCGGATCGTGCTCATCGATCCGGTCGCGGTATCGCCCTGGGGATCGCCGTTCTTTCGTCACGTGAACGCGCATGAAGCGGCGTTCGCCGGGTTGCCGGACTATATCCACGAGGCGGTGGTGCGGGCCTACGTGCAGACGGCTGCCCACGAGCCGCTGGACGAGGAGACGCTGGCAGCGATCATTGCCCCCTGGACCGGCGAGGAGGGTAAGGCCGCGTTCTACCGCCAGATAGCCCAGGCGGATTCGAGGTACACCGACGAGGTCCAGCCGCGTTACCGGGAGATCAGTGTGCCCGTGCTGATTCTCTGGGGACGGGAGGACCGCTGGATCCCCCTGGAGCGGGGCCGGGAACTCAACGCCATGATCCCGGGCTCGGTTCTGCGGGTGATCGACGGTGCCGGTCATTTGGTTATCGAGGAGAACCCTGATGCCCTGGTCGGGCACATTCGCGATTTTCTCGGCAGCGGTTGAGGCGGATCATGCGCATCGATACCCCGCTGAAGGGCTTCATCATCCGGGACGCGACCGTGGCGGACGTGCCCCTGATCCTCTCGTTCATCCGGGAGCTGGCCGAGTATGAAGGCCTGCTCGCCGAGGTGGTGGCCACGGAGCATGGCCTGCGCGAAAACCTGTTCGGGTCGCGCAGGCACGCGGAGGTCATCATCGGCGAATGGAACCAGGAAGCGGTCGCCTTTGCCCTGTTTTTCCATAATTTCTCCACCTTTCTCGGGCGCCCCGGGTTCTACCTGGAGGATCTCTACGTCCGGTCCCGGGCGCGGGGCAAGGGGATCGGCCGGACCATGCTCGGGTATCTCGCCAGCCTGGCTCAGGAGCGCGGCTGCGGCCGGCTCGACTGGTGGGTACTGGATTCCAACGCCCCGGCCGTCGCCTTCTACCGATCGGTTGGCGCTGTGCCCATGGATGCCTGGACGGTGCAGCGCCTGAGCGGGAAGGCACTGGAGCGGCTGGCCCAAAGCTTCAGGGGTGGTAGTGGCGCCGATGGCTGCTGAGGGTTCGGCTATCATTGATGGAGTCGCGGTTGCGTTCGTGCGGACTTGGTGGCGAGGGATACGCCCGCCGAGGTGAACGCGGATGATCGCCACGCGGTCGGCACAGGTGGAGGCTGCCAGAGATGGGGCGGCTGGCGGTGATGGATCGGGATCCACTCGTACGCCGGGCTTCTCCGGACGATGCGGCATCCATTGCCGCGTTGTATGCTGATTTCCTCCGCACCTACGGCCACGAGGCGGAACCAGCACCCATCCTGCGGTTCCTCATCCGTATGCTGGCCGCCGAATGGACGCGCTTCTTCGTTGCCGTCAACGCATACGGAACGTTCATGGGCTTTGCCGGATGCGTGCTGAGCTATTCCGCAGTCGATCAGTCCGGGGCACTGGTGATCAACGACTTCTATGTCGACGTGCCCTTTCGCCGTCTCGGCGTTGGTCTGAAGCTCTGTCGCGCGGTGGAGCGGTGTGCCGTCGAACTCGGGGCCACGCGAATCTTTCTGGCGGCGGATCCGGACATGGAAGCCGCGCTTTCCCTCTACCGGAAGGCGGGATTCGAAGTCATGCCCTACCGGTCGATGACAAGAGTATTGCCCGATGCCCGGGACCGGTGACCGCGGGCAGGTGGAGGTCTTCAGCTACCTGTCGGTGGTGACTTCAATCATATTGGGACTCGGCCTGGCGCATCTGCTGACCGGGTACGCGCAGCTCATCCATGCCGGAGGCCTGTCCCGGGATGCGTGGATATACAGCGGATGGATCCTCGTGCTGTTGCCCGTGTACGTGATCTACTGGTGGTCCTTCTGGGACTACCGCATGCACGCCCACTGGACGTTCGTCAGCTTCTTTCTCCTGCTGGCCGGACCTGTGGGCCTGTATTTCCTCACGGCACTGCTCCTGCCCGGCGAACCGGAGCCGTCGCCATCCGCGGCCGGGGAGCGCTATCTGGCCGTCCGCAGCTGGATTTTCGCCCTGTGGGTGGCGTTGCAGGTCTGGGGAATCCTGCTTGCTCCCTGGCTCAGGGATGGGTGCAACCGCGCGGCGTTTCTCAACCGCTACAAGTATGCGCAGTACCTGCTGTTGGCCGTCCTCGTTGCCGGGCTGGTGCATTCCATGATGACCGACGTCGTATCGTGGCTGGACGCCGTGGTGCTGATCACGTTCTGGGCGGTGCTGGCGTACCTGGTCACGAGTCACCGCCGCTCGATCGCGGGTTCATAGGCGGTCGGGGTCGGGGCTTGGGAACTGCTCGATGACGAGGTGCGGAAGATGGTCCAGCCGGCTTTCCGTACCCCGGGGCGGGGTTCAGATTGCGGAGGTGGCGACCGCGTTCGACTCGATCAATGCGTCGATCTCGGCCGGGGAATAGCCGATTTCCGCAAGGATTTCCACGGTATCGGCGCCGAGGCCGGGGGCGGGGCGATCTTCCTCTTCCGGTGCATCGTGGAAGCGGATCGGTTGCGGTACCGAGCGCACCGTTCCCTTGCCGGGGGGACGAGGAGAGAAGAAGTCGATGCTCTGCAGATGCGGGTCCCGGAGCAGATCCTCCAGCGAGTTGACCCGGGCGTAGGGAATGTCCAGCTCGCGCAGCGTCGACATCCACTGGTCCGTGGTCCGGCCGGGTGAGGCGGCCGCAACCAGGCGGTAGAGTTCGCCGATTCTGCCGCTGCGCTCCCGCGGGTTCCGGAACCATGCACTTTCCACCAGCCCGGCGTGCCCGATCTCGACGAGGAGCCGCCGCCACTGGTCCTCGGTATACGGCAGGATGGCGATCCAGCCGTCCGCCGTCTCGAAGGGTCTGCGATCAGGCTCCAGCATGCGGTGGTACCCGCAGCTTCCGTCCTCGGAGAAGGTGGCCCCGGCCAGATGCTCGCTCATCAGAAAGGCGACCATGGACTCGAACATGGGCACCTCGACCTCGTGCCCGGAACCGGTGCGTTGCCGGTCGAACAGCGCGGCGAGCACGGCGTTGACCACGTACAGCGCCGTGACCTTGTCGGCAAAGATGCTGGGAATGTAGGCCGGCCTGTCGCCGACCCGCGCCGCCAGACCGGCGATGCCAGAGGCTGCCTGGATGACGTCGTCGTAGGCCGGTTGCCCGGCATAGGGGCCGTCGCTGCCGAAGCCGACGGCCGCACAGTAGATCAACCGTGGATTGAGGCGCATTGCGGCCTGTGGGGCGAACCCGAGGGCGTCCATCGCCCGCGGGCGCATGTTGTGGACCAGCACGTCCGAGTGCTCCACCAGCCGTGCCATGGTCTGCCGCCCCGCTTCCGACTTGAGATCGATCGCGATGCTTCGCTTGTTGCGGTTGTTGTTGTGGTACAAGGCGCCGACGCCATCCTCCCGGAACGGCTGGGCGGCGCGCGCAAGGTCGCCGGCAGGGGCCTCGACCTTGATCACGCTGGCTCCCAGGTCGGCGAGAATCTGGGTGGCCATGGGTCCCAGGACGATGGTGGTCACGTCAAGCACCGTGATCCCGCGCAGCAGTGTCAGCATGATCGTCTCGGCACGTTGTCTGGTTGTCCCTTCCCTGTCGGGTCCCGCGGTCGGCGGTGTCAGCGCTCCACCCGCGCTCCCTCGGCGTAGGGCGGGCTGTACACCACGAGCACCCGCACCGGCTCGTCGCCAACGACCTCGAAGCGGTGTTCCGTCCCGGCGGGAAAGAAGACCGTATCCCCGGCTTCCAGACGGCGTTCCACTGCCTCCACGGAGGCCACGGCGGTGCCGGAAAGGATGTAGCAGACCTGTTCGATGCCCGGGTGCAGGTGCGGTGTGGCGCCCTGCCCGGGCTCGATGGTGCCAAGCACCACCTCCAGGTGCTCCGCGCCGACATTCTCGCGCCCCACCAGGCGCCGGTTCGTGGTCCCGGAATGCCCCTTGGGCTGGTAGGCGGGGACGTCCGTTTCGCGGATGAAGCATGTGGCTGGATCGGTGGCCATTGCGGTCTCTCCTGCGCAGTGAAGGGATGACGGTGGTCCTACGGGCCTGCCGAAGCCACCCCGGACAGAACCGGATTCGATTCCAGTTGCTCGATAGTGGTGGTGATCGCCGCCGCGATCTCCGCATGCCGGCCCTCCATGCGGAAATTGGGGCCGGCGACGGAGAGCCCGTACCGCCGGTCGCCGATCACCAGCGGCAGGGCGATACCGGTCACGTCCGGGGTGAACTCGGAGAGGTTGCGGAACCAGCCGCGACGGATGGATTCCTCCAGCTCGCGCGTCATGGTGGCGGCATCGTCGATGGTGCCCTGCCGGTGGCGCGCGTAGCGGATCGACTTCAGTTCGCGTCTGCGGCGCCGCTCCGGATAGGTGCTGAGAATCGCCTTCCCTCCCGACGTGGCGTACACCGGCCGTCGATCGCCGGGCTTGGCCGCATAGCGGACCAGGGCGGCGGACTCCACCGCGTCCACGTACACCACCTCGTCGCCATCCCGTGCCGCCAGGAGAACGGTTTCGCCGGTCTGCCGGGCAAGGGACTGCAGCGCCAGATGCACCTCCCGGGATACCGGGTCGCCCTCGGCAATGGTCCGGGTCAGGTCGAACAGCAGACGGGTGGGGTAGTAGCCGGCCCGCGGTCCCACTTCGTAGATGACGCCGCGGGCGAGCAGGGTGCGGAGAATGTTGAACGTGCTGGATTTCGGCAATTCCAGGGCTGCGGAAACCTGCGTCAGCGTTCGTGGGGCCTGCTCCCGGGCGAAGAGGCCGATCAGGTCGAGAAAGTTGTCAATTTGTTTCACGATCATGAACCGAATGTTCGCTATTATGAACTTTGCTTGTCAACCTCCGGATGTTGCCTTACGCTTCGATGAGTGGCCGGGAATCGGTAGTCCCGGGTGCCATCCGGCTTGTACGGCACCCGGGCGGCGAATCCGGTGCAGTGGAGAACGAGGGGAGGACTGGAATGGAGAAGCTCAACCGCGGCAGAACCGCCGTGTTGTCCCTGGATGTACAGAATGACCTGGTGGAGGTGACGCCGGGCCTGGCCGAACTGGGAACCATGGACCACATCGAACGCCTTCTGACCAGGGCGCGGGAGGCGGACGTCGTCGTGATGCATGTCACCGCATCGGTGCGTCCGGACTACCGGGATATCCCTGGCAGGAACCCGCTGTGGCTCATGGTCCGCAAGCAGGGTCTGATGAAGATCGGCACTCCCGGTGCCGAGATCCATCCGCAGGCCGCGCCGAGGCCGGAGGAACTGGTGTTCAACAAGAGCTGTGTCGATCCGTTCCTGACCACCGGCCTTGGGCAGGCCCTGCACAACCACGATATCGACACGGTGGTACTGCTAGGCCTCTGGACCAATTACGTGGTGGAGGCCACGGCCCGCCACGCCTCGGACATGGGGTATTCCGTCTTCATCGTCCGCGAGGCATGTGCCAGCAACAACCAGCAGGACAACGATTTCGCCTTCGACCGGATTCTGCCGATGATTGGCAACGTGGTCTCCATCGACGAGGTGATCGCGGCCCTCGAGTGAGGCCGCGAGGTGCGTATGCGCCACCCGGCCGGCACCATGCCGGCACAACAAAACCACAGGTACTGGGGGAAAGTGAGTCATGAAAACCTTGAAGCAGACACTGGCACTCGGCCTTGCGGGAGCTCTGGGACTGGCGGTCTCGGCGCCCTCGGCATCCGCCGCGGAGACGTTCCGGGTCACGATGGCCACCGGACATCCGTCGACCTTCCTGTGGGTCGCGGTAGCCCGTGACCACTTCATTCCGGAAGTGGACCGGTTGCTGGAGGAAGCCGGCGGTGACTACCGCATCGACTGGAACGAGGCGTACGGGACTCTGGTGCGCCCTGGGGGCGAGCTCGATGCCGTGCGCACGGGCATCACCGACATGGCGTTCGTCATCACGCTGTTCGTCGAGCCGCAGATGCCGCTGCAGAATGTTACCTACGTGACACCGTTCACCACCGACGACGTTCTGCTCATGACCCGCATCCTAACCGAGATGCACGAGGAGATTCCCGAGCTGCGGGATACCTGGGACGAGTATGACCAGGTGTACCTGGATGGCGCCAGCGTCGACACCTATCATCTCCTGACCGACTTCCCGGTCGAACAGCGGGCAGACCTGGAAGGCCGCAGGATCGGCACCCAGGGACCGTCCGCGCTCTGGTTCCAGAACACGGGGGCGACCACTGTGTCCGCCACCCTTGCCGATCACTACAACAACATCCAGACCGGAGTGTACGAAGGGGGTGTCGCCTTCATCACCGGGGCCTATCCTCCCCGTATCCACGAGGTGGCGCCGTACGTGGCGGAGGTCAACTTCGGCGCGATGTTCGTGGGCGGACTGTCGGTTAACCGCAGCGTCTGGGAGTCCTTCCCCGGAGTCGTGCAGGAGGCCTTTGTGGAGGCGGCCGCCTCCTACCGGGAGGAGTTCGCCCGCCGCCAGGACGAAAACGTCGCCAACTTCCGGGAGGCGATGGCGGAGGACGGTGCAACCTTCACTGAACTCTCGGTAGAAGAACGCCGCGCCTGGGCCAATGACCTGCCGAACCTCGCCGCTGAGTGGGCCGAGCGCATGGAGGAGCAGGGTCTGCCGGGACGCCTGGTGCTGGAGACCTACATGGAGAAGATGCGCGAGGCGGGAGCCGAGGTGCTGCGGGACTGGGACAAGGAGTAGTGATCCGGAGTGCGAGCGCGTCCGACCGGGTCCGGGGTGATCGATGAGCAGGCAGGCTGAGCAGTCGCCCGCGGGGCGTTCCCCCGTCGTGGCAGTCTGGCGGGGGGCGCTTGCGATCATGAACGGGGCGGGATCCCTTTGGATCCTCGCCCTGATGGTACTCATCAACCTCGACGTGATCGGGCGCGGGCTGCTGGGCAGCCCGATCCGCGGTGTGCCGGAGATCGTCGGCCTGTCCATCGTCGGCATCGTCTTTCTGCAGCTGGCCTACGCCAGCGGCAGCGGGCGCCTGACCCGGTCGGAAGCGCTGCTGGAGTTGGTGCGGCGGACGGCGCCGCGCCTTGCCCACCTGCTCGACGCGATGTTCCACCTGGCGGGCGCGGTGATGTTTGCCATCATCGCGCATATCAGCCTGCCGCTGTTCCTGCGCAGCTGGCACGGCATTGACTATATCGGCGTCGCCGGCTACTTCACCGCGCCCACCTGGCCGGTGAAGCTCATCATCGTGATCGGCGCCGCCTGCGCGGCCATCGAGTTTCTCCGCCGCGCCTGGTGCGGCCTGCGCGCGGCATGTTCCAGGGGAGCCGCTGGCTGACATGGGCGCGATGGAGATCGGTCTGTTGTCCGTCGCCGCCATGTTGCTGCTGATCTACGTCGGCATGCACGTGGCGATCGCCCTCCTCGTTGTCTCGTTCATCGGTGTCTGGATGATCACCGGACGCTTCGAGGTGGCGGCCAATCTCCTCGGGCTGGCCGCCGCCGACAGCATTGCCGGCTATACCTTTGGCGTGGTCCCTCTTTTCATCTTCATGGGCCTGCTTGTCGGCATCGCCGACATGGGGCGGGACGCGTTCGAGGTGGCCAACCAGCTCTTCCGGCGGGTCCGGGGAGGCCTTGGCATCGCCACCGTGGCTGCCAACGCCGTGTTCGCAGCCATTACCGGGATCTCCATCGCCGCGGCGGCGGTGTTCACCAAAGTCGCGGTACCGGAGATGCTGCGCCTGGGCTACCGGCCACGTTTCGCGGTGGGCGTGGTCGCCGGCAGCTCGGTGCTCGGAATGCTGATTCCGCCAAGCCTGCTGCTGATCGTCTACGGCATCATCTCGGAGCAGTCCATCGGCCGCATGTTTCTGGCGGGCATCGTGCCGGGAGTCGTCCTTGCCACCGCGTTTGCCGTCTGCATACTGCTGATGGCCTACCTGTTCCCGGGCTATGTGGGAGGCAACCGGCCGGCTGCCGGCAGACCGTCGGACTACCTTGGTCCCTGGGCCATGACCCGCAAGCTCGGACCCATCGTCCTGCTCGTGGTGGTGGTGCTGGGGGGAATCTACGGGGGGATCTTCACCGCCACCGAGGCGGCCGCCGTCGGTGCGCTGGGTGCGTTGATCCTGGCGCTGGCCAAGCGCCGCCTGACGGCCGGGAAATTCTGGAACGTCCTTACCGAGACCGGGCAGGTCACCGTGGCGATCCTGTTCCTCATCATCGCCGCCAGCATCTACAGCCGGATGCTGGCCCTTGCCGGTGTGCCCGGGGCGATCGAATCCGCCATCGCCGGATTCGGACTTGGCTTCTACGGCTTCCTGTTCCTCTACATCGCCGTGCTGATCCTGCTGGGGACGGTGCTTGATGCCGTCTCCATCCTGCTGATCGCGGTGCCCTTGGCACTGCCCATCGTTGCCGGGCATGACGTGAGCCTGGTGTGGTTCGGAATCGTTACCGTCATCGCCGTGGAAATCGGGCTGCTGACCCCGCCCCTTGGCCTGTCCGTGTACGTGATCAAGAGCTCCCTTGACGATGCCTCCATCACCCTGGGCGATGTCTTTGTCGGCGCGTTTCCCTTCGCCGTGATCATGCTGCTGACGTTGCTGCTGATCGTCGCCTTCCCCGGCCTCAGCCTTTACTTCGTGTGACTGATCCCGGTGTGCCGTTGGGGCGGATGGTCAGACTCATCGGTACTTGACGTTTACCGAACAGTAGAATTATCGTCTTCGGTCAAGTCCTCATGCGGGGCGTCCCTTTCCCGGGCCAGGCCGCAGCAATCGGCGTGATTCCAGTCGCTGCCTCCGGGCCCGTCTGCCGGCATCGTCCG
This sequence comes from Ectothiorhodospiraceae bacterium, assembly GCA_007134055.1. Lineage (GTDB taxonomy): Bacteria > Pseudomonadota > Gammaproteobacteria > Nitrococcales > Aquisalimonadaceae > Natronocella. The sequence continues at coordinate 11,454 of SLLM01000129.1, forward strand.
GGCGCACGAGCGCGGCAGAAGCCTGCCGGCATTGGATTGACGTGCGGTCGCTTGCGGCACTGCCTTCCTGAATCCCCGTCGCCCGCACAGCAGTGCGGTCGCCGTGCCCCGGCGCGGCAGCACGACACAGATACGCGGAGGAGCGAGATGAGCTGGGAGCCAATCACCATCGGCGAGGCGCTACGGCGCACTGCCGTCACCTTCCCCGATCGGGAGGCCCTGGTCGGGGAAGGCCAGCGGATTACCTTCGGCGAACTCGACCGGATGGCGGACGAACTCGCCGAAGGCCTGATCGCCATCGGCGTCAAGCATGGCGATCACGTTGCCCTGTGGATGACCAATGCACCGCAATGGGTGCTGGTGTGGGTGGCCTGCGCCCGCGCCGGCGCCGTGCTGATACCCGTGAACACCCGTTTCAAGACGGCCGAGGCCGGCTACGTCCTGCAGCAGTCGGATGCCAAGGTACTCATCATGATGGAGGAGTACTGGGGTATCGACTTCCTTGGCATGGTACGGGAACTGGTGCCGGGGCTCGAGGACATGCAGCCGGGAGAGTTGCGCAGCGAACAGTTGCCGGCGCTGCGCTCCGTCGTGCTCTGGGACCGGAAGGACCGGCCCGGCACGATGACCCTCGACGGGTTGCGGGAACTGGGGCGCGGGCGCCGGGCACTGGAAGAGCGGCAACGGCAGGTCAGTGTCGACGACACGGTGATCATCGTCTATACCTCCGGCACCACGGGGCACCCCAAGGGCGCGATGCATTCCCATGTGGTGCTGCGCAATGCCGCCAACATCGCCCGCGTCATGCGCATGCAGCCGGGCGACAGCATCCTCGGGCACATGCCGTTCTACCACGTCGCGGGTGCCTGTACCGCGGTGCTCCCCGGCCTGCTACTGGGCTGCAGGGTGGTGACCATGTCCCACTGGGTGGCCGAAGAGGCCCTGGCGATCATCAGTCGGGAACGGGTGAACTTCTTCGGCGGAATACCCACCCATTTCATCGATTGTCTGGATGTGCTGGAACACAGTGACTACGATACTTCCTGCCTGAAGAGTGCATGGATCGGTGGCGCTCCGGTGACCCCGGATGTCGCCCGGGCGGCGTTCGAGAAAATGCAGCTCGACGCCCTGCAGGCCGTCTACGGCATGACCGAAACCACCTCGTCCACGGTGCTCAGTGAATTCGACGCGCCAATGGATGTCCTGTGCGACAACAAGGGCAAGCCGATCGGCGAATTCGAGGTTCGGGTGGTGGATCCTGCCTCCGGACGCGAACTCGGGGTCGATGAGGTCGGGGAGGTGTGGGTACGCGGCCACATTGTCATGCAGGGGTATTATCGCAATCCGGAAGCTACCCGGGAGGTCATGACCGACGACGGCTACTTTCGGACCGGGGACCTCGGATTCGTCGACGCCCAGGGATATCTCAAGATCACCGGTCGGGTGAAGGACATGTTCATCGTCGGCGGCACGAACGCCTATCCGGCGGAGATCGAGCGTCTCATGCAGGCGCACGGGGACATCAAGCAGGCCATTGTGGTCGGGGTGCCCCACAAGCGCCTGGGTGAGGTCGGGTTTGCGTTCGTCCAGCGGGGGGAGGGTGCGCAGCTGGCGGAGCAGGATGTCATCGATTATTGTCGCAGCCGCATGGCGGATTACAAGGTGCCCCGGTTCGTGCGGTTCACCGATGAGTTTCCGCGAACCCCTACCGGAAAGATCCAGCGATTCGTGCTGGCCGACGAGGCGCGGCGCATCGCCGGGGAACAGCAGCCGGAGCAGGGCTCCTGAGCCACCCCTTGCCCGCACGCGATGTCCGCGGTGCGGCCGCCGGGAGGCGCAGCGCCCGCCGGCATGCTCACCGTGCGCGGAGTCACTGCCCGCAAGTGGGGCGATACCGGGCCGTGGCAGGCAATTTCCATACGGACAGGACGGTAGAAGGTGAGGTAGATGGCGATACGTGACGAACTGAGAACCTTCAAGAAGGAACGGATACTCCAGGAGGCGACCAATCTCTTCTACGAGCGGGGCTATCGCGGTACCAGTCTCGATGCCATCGCCGAGCGGCTGAGCGTGACCAAGCCATTCATCTACCACCATTACCGCAACAAGGATGCGCTGCTGGTCGAAATCTATATGCGCGTGGTGCGCAATTCGCTGGCCTGTGTGCAGACGGCGCGCAGCACCGCGGGTACTGCGACGGGGAAGCTGCGCCGCTTCGCCCGCGACTATACCCGGCTGGTGATCGCCGAACAGCGGGTGGTTTCGGTCTTCTTCCGGGAAGAGAGCAACATTCCCGAGGAGTACCGGCAGGAGATCAACGATCTCAAGGGAGAATTCGACCAGGAACTCTCGGACCTGCTCGCCGAAGGGGTCGAGGCCGGTGAGTTCCGTATCAGTGACGTTCGCCTTGCCACGCTGGCCATCGTCGGCATGATCAGCTGGATGTATACCTGGTATCGCCCCCACGGACGTCTCGCGGACGACGAGATCTCCGGCCGCATGGTGGAGTTCGCCGAACGGGTCGTCGGCGTCCCGGAATCGTGAGAGGTCAGTTCATCCACTTGGATTCGCTGACCGGAGGCTGCCGACGCAGGTGCTCCAGCAGTATCCCCGGATCGGCTTCAACGACGATGGAGCCGCGATGGGACGACGGCAGGAAGTGCTGATCGACCATATGGTCGATAAAGTGCATGAAGGGATCGAAAAAGCCGTTGATGTTCAGCAGCCCCACAGGCTTGTCAATCTCCCCGAGCTGGTTCAGCGTCCATGCTTCCAGCAGCTCTTCCAGGGTGCCGATGCCGCCCGGCAGGGCGATGAATGCATCCGCCAGTTCGCCCATGCGCGCCTTGCGTGCGCCCATGGTGGGGACGATCTCATGGCTGTCGAGCCCCGGGTGCAGGTGGCCCTTGTCGTACAGACGAGCAGTGATGATGCCGGTTGCCCGGCCACCCTCGGCAAGCACCGCGTCCGCCAGTACACCCATCAGGCCCTTGTGGGTACCGCCGTACACGAGGCCGATGCCGGCAGCCGCCAGGGCCTCCCCGAGAGTGCGGGCACGCTCCGCATACATGATTTCGGCACCGGTATTCGAACCACAGAAAACCGCGGCCTGACGGATCTCCCTCACGGCGGTATGCCTCCAGTACTGCCGGTACAGCGGCGGGCGGACTCGGGTTTCCGGGGAAAGGATCCCGCCTGTCCGGTGAGGCGTCAACCCGCCGGGCCGGCATCCCGCACCGGAACCGTGATGCCCTCCAGCAGTGGCCCATGCTGCTGGGCACCGTAGACGTCCGAGTCGCCGAAGCTTCCGGAAGGCACCAGGCGCCGGATGGAGGCCTTCACGGCCAGTGCAGGCTCATAGTAGATCACCTCCCCCACGTGCTCCAGTGGGCAGCGGTACAGGCTTGCCAGCGCTTCCCTTCTGAGGAAGTCCGCTTTCCTGGCCGCCTGGAAGTCGGCTCGTTCGCGGAACACGATATCCAGGGTCAGTTCGAACGGGCTCGCGTTCTTGCTCCGGATTACCCGGGCGACCTCGGCGAGCGGACGGCTGTTCATGTACCGATCTCCTGTCCGATGGCCTGAAACGCGGATTGTTCGGCATCGCTCGCCATCAGGTGATAGATGCTGAATTCATAGCAAGGGCCGCAGGGAATGTCCGAGGGGCTGAACGGGAACGCCAGATTGCCGGCGGTGGACATACGGCCCGGATAGCCGTAGTGCAGCATCGTGCTGCGGAACAAGGCGCAGGCGGCGCTGGCGGTATCCTGATCCGGCGCCAGGGTCTCCACAACCAGTCCGACCTCGTTGCCAGCCGGGCCCGCTGCCGGTTCCCGCGGGCCCATGACGCCATCCCGGCCGTAGACATGCAGTTCCGTTCGCACATCGGGATACCGTGCCCGCACCTCACCGGAGATGTGCCCGGCGATGGCATCGAGTTGGTGCAGGAACCCGGGATCCCTGCTGCCGGCAATGAACAGTGCGCGGTATCCGGTCTTGCGTGCGCCTTCGATCTTGACCCGGTGTGGGGAATCGCCGGCGAGCTGGCTTCCGGATACCCGTACCCGACCGTCCGCCAGCTCTTCGTAGCGGGCGTCGGTGAGATCCAGGGTGCCTTCGGGGCCGGGCAGGCGGTAAGGGTTCGACTTCTCGTACAGAGCGTGGGCAGCCACGGAATAATCCGTGAACCGGCGTTCGTCGCTCAGTGTTTCCAGATCGAAGTAATCCGCGTACAGCGTCCCCAGGACGGCGTCGCGGCCACTCCCCGGTTCGGCGGCGATGGCGGCGCACTCCAGGATCTTGCCCATGTGCAGGGCCAGTGCGGGGGAGTGGCCGGCTTCGATGGCCGGGGCGGCGAACACCGCCGGGTCGTAGGCACGGCCGCAGACCACCAGCTGGAAGCCCCGGCGCAGGGCCCGCTGGATCGGCGGGCAGCCGATCTGGGCAACAATGGCCGATGTCTCCCCGAGACGTTCCGCGTCCAGAGCGGGCGCGTGATCCAGCGGCTCCAGTTCCCCGCGCTCGAGGTGCCGGCGAACGGTCCATTCCGGAACGTCGGAGTAGATGACCCCCGCATCCAGGGTGCAGCCCTCCTCCCGGGCAACGACGCCCAGGATATCCAGGGTCCAGTCCACGTGGGCCCTGGCCCCGGCGCCGCCGGCGGTGCCGATCAGCATAGGGATGTCCGCGCTGCGGGCGGCACGCAGCAGTAGCCTGAGATCCCGGTGCACGGCCTCGCGGCTGACGAAGGGTATTCCCGCGCCCAGGTAATAGGGACCCGGATCCACGCTGCCCGCGTCGACGGCAAGCGCATGGGGACGCCGCTCCATTCCCCGGTGCAGGGATGCTTCCGGAAAGCCGTAGCCCAGGATCGCGGTCGGAGAGATAATGCGAAAACCCCTGCTGCTGTCTGCCATCCGTCTCGTTCCGCGTGGTTGGCGCCGGTGTCATCCCGGAGTGTGGAGCAGGCGGGAGTGCCTTTCCGGGCGCTGCTGGTCGTACAATGCCTGCTGCGGGTTGTTCCCGGCAAGTTCGCGGGAACACCGTGCCGTGGACGGAGCCGCCTCAAGGGGGCTCCGGCTGTCGGATCAGCGACCGGAAGCGGATCATGACGGAGAACCTCTTCGATGCCATTCATGCCCGTGGTGGTGACGCGCGGGAGCGCGTCCTGCTGGAGCAGCCCGATGGCCGGGCCTATCGCTTTGGGGAAGCACTGGCATTCAGTGCCCGGCTGGCCAGCCGCCTGAACCGGCTCGGCGTGCGACCGGGGGATCGGATCGCAGTCCAGGCGGAGAAGTGCGCGGAAGCAGTGTTGCTCTACCTGGCCTGCCTGCGCGCCGGTGCGGTGTACGTTCCCCTGAATACCGACTACACCGCCCCGGAGCTGTGTTTTTTCGTGGATGATGCCGAGCCGGCGCTGGTGGTCTGTCCGGATGGAGACGACGTGCCGCTCGCGGAAGTGGCACGGCATGCCGCTACGCGGGTGGAGACCCTGGGTACCGGGAGGGACGGTACGTTGCTCGCCGCCATCGATTCGGAATCACCACTCCAGCCAGCGGTGGCTGCCGGCCCCGATACC
>SLLM01000304.1 GCA_007134055.1 Ectothiorhodospiraceae bacterium
ATCTTGTTCAGATATAACTCGAGAATCTCGTCCTTGGTCATTTCCTGTTCCAGGCGAATGGCCAGGAAGATCTCCCGCAGTTTGCGTTCATACGTCCGCTCGCGCGTCAGGAAGATGTTGCGTGCCAGCTGCATGGTGATGGTGCTGCCCCCGGGACCGATCTCCCGGTGCCGTACCAGATGCAGTACCGCCCGCGCCATGCCCTGCCAGTCCACGCCGGGATGGGAGAAAAAGCGCTCGTCCTCCGCGGCGATGAACGCCTGTTTCATGCGCTCGGGAATATCCTCGTAGCGCAGCGGCTCGCGCCGGTACTCACCGAACTCCGCCATCAGTTCCCCGGAGGCGGCGTACACGCGCAGTGGCTGCTGGAAGCGCACGTCACGCAGGGTTTCCACCGACGGCAGCTGCGGCGACATGTACAGATACAACCCCGCCACGGCGACGGCGGCCAGCAGCCCGATCGAGGCGACGCTGGCGACGAAATAGAGAATCAGTCTGGAGAGGCGAGCCATTGCGTTGTTCAGTGCCATCCGTTGTTGCGGTTGGATCAGTATAAAGAGACACGGTTCACATCGCGACTGTCGCGGTAGTGCGACGATACGCGTGCATGCTCCGATCCGCACGCGGCCCGGAGCTTCGGGTTCGCCTCAGTACTGCAGCGATTGCCCGCTACATCGGGCAGTTGAGGCTGGTACTGAATGTGACGGTGTAGTAACTTGGCTTAACCGCCAATAGTATAAGGAAAAATACTGTGGCTTTGTTAAGGAATCGACGCCCTCCGCTGCTGGGCATCGATATCAGCTCCACGGCGGTGAAACTGCTGGAACTGAAGCGGCAGGACGGTCGCTTCCGGGTGGAGAGCTACGCGGTGGAGCCACTGCCTGCCAACGCGGTGGTGGAGAAGAGCATCGCGAACCTGGAAGCAGTCGGCGAGGCGCTCAGGAAGGCGGTGAAGCGCTCCCGCACCAAACTGCGGGACGCCGCGCTGGCGGTGCCCGGGTCGGCGGCGATCGGCAAGACCATCACCATGCCCGCTGACATCAGCGAAGCGGACATGGAAGCGCAGATCGAGCTGCAGGCGGACCAGTACGTGCCCTATCCCCTGGAAGAGGTCAGCCTGGACTTCCAGGTGCTCGGCCCTACCGAGAACAACCCCAACACCGTGGACGTGCTACTCGTCGCGTCCCGCTCCGAGAACGTCGAGGTGCGGGTCGACGCCTGCGATGCGGCGGGTATCACGCCGCGGGTCATGGACGTCGAGAGCTACGCCACGGAGACTGCCTTCCAGCTGCTGGCGGACGAGTTGCCGGGCAAGGGCATGGACCAGACCGTTGCGGTGCTGGACGTCGGTTCCACCATGACTACGCTTACGGTGCTCGAGAACCGGCGCATCATCTATACCCGCGAACAGGTCTTCGGCGGCCGCCAGCTGACCGAGGAGATCATGCGTCGGTACGGGCTGTCGTACGAGGAAGCCGGACGCGCGAAGCGCCAGGGCGGTCTGCCGGACAGCTACGAGGAAGAGGTCCTGGAACCGTTCAAGGAAGCGATGGCCCAGCAGATCGCCCGCTCCCTGCAGTTCTTCTTCGGCGCCAGCCAGCACAACAGCGTGGATCACGTGCTCCTCGCCGGTGGCTGCGCGTCGATTCCGGGGATGGATGACCTGGTCAGGGAGGAGACCGGGACGGATACCCACGTTGCCAACCCCTTCGTCAACATGGCCGTATCCTCCCGCATCCGGCCCCAGCTGCTGAGCGACGATGCGCCCGCGCTCCTGATCGCCTGCGGCCTTGCCATGAGGAGCTTTGACTCATGAGCACGAAAATCAACCTCCTTCCCTGGCGCGATGAAGTCAAGCGAATACGCAAGAACCAGTTCATCGGCATGGTGGTGATCGCGGCGGTGCTGGGTCTGGGCGTCGTGTTCGGGGGCAATGTCTACCTGCAGGGCATGATCGACCACCAGGAACATCGCAACCAGTTGCTGCGCTCGGAAATCAGCCGCCTGGACACGCGGATCGAGCGGATCCGGGAGCTGGAACGAACCCGGGAGCAGCTGGAGGCCCGCATGAACGTGATCCAGGAACTGCAGACCGGCCGCCCGCAGATCGTGCACATGTTCGAGGAGCTGGTCACCACGCTTCCGGACGGCGTGTTCCTGAACAGCGTCGCTCAGCAGGGCGGCAACATCACCATCATCGGGGTGGGGCAGTCCAACGCCCGCGTCTCCAGTTACATGGAACGGCTGGATGGTTCCCCCTGGTTCACGGATCCCAACCTTGATGTGATCGAGGTCCGGGACCGCGAAGGCATACGCGTGAGCAACTTCACCCTCCGCGTCCGGCAGACCAGCCCGGGCGCCGACAACGGGGAGGGTGCGTGACATGGCCCTGGGCAACATCAACCTCAGTGAACTGGACCTCAACGACGCCGGCAACTGGCCGATCGCAATAAAGGCGATCGTGGCGGCACTGATTCTGGCAATCATCGTTGGTGGTGGCTGGCATTTCTTCTGGAAGGATCTGCAGTCCCAGCTGGCCCGGGTGGAAGCCCAGGAAAGCCAGCTCCGGCAGCAATTCGAGACCCGCCAGCGGCGGGCTGCCAATCTGGAGGCCTACGAGGAGCTGCTGGCGGAAATGCGCGAGGAACTCGCCGACCGTCTTCGTCAGCTACCCAGTCGCGGCGAGATCCCGCAGCTGCTCGCCGATGTCTCCCAGGCCGGGCTGGGTGCCGGGCTGGACTTCGAACTGTTCCGCCCCGGAAGCGTTCAGCGTCAGGAGTTCTACGCCCAGCGGCCGATCCAGATCGAAGTGCGGGGCAACTACCATCAGTTCGGTCGCTTCATCAGCGAGGTCGCCAACATGCCCCGCATCGTCACTCTGCACGATGTGAACATCTCCCGCGCCAGTCGTGACGAGGAACTGACCATGAGGGCCACGGCCCGCACGTACTGGTATCTGGATGACGAGGAGGAGCAGCAATGAACGCGGTGCCGCGCTCCCGAAACCGCCGCTGGCTGCGGACCGCCGCTGCCCTGGCCCTGGCCGCACCGGTACTCGCCGCATGCCAACCCGGCACGGAGGACCTGGACGACTACATCGCCGAAACCCTGGTCCGTCCGGCACCGCCGCCGGACCCGTTCGAGCCGCCGCAGGACCTGCCCAGTCATCATTATCCGCCATTGCTGGAGCGGGACCCGTTCAGCACACTAAGCTTCGTCGAGCCCCGGGCCACGCCCGAACGGCAGGAAGGGCCGACGCCGGATCTGGACCGGGCCCGGGAGGAACTGGAGCAGTACCCACTCGACGCGCTGCGCATGTCCGGAATCATTCAGCGCGACGGTGAACTCTGGGCGCTGGTCCGGGACCCGCAGGGCACGGTGCACCGGGTACGGGAAGGCAACTACCTGGGGCAGAATCATGGCCGCATCGTCGAGATATCCGAGCGGACCGTGCAACTGGAAGAGTTCGTACGTACCGGGGACGAACGCTGGCAACAGCGGGAATCCACGCTGGCGGCGAGGGAGTAGTAAGGGAGCCTACAGACAATGACAAGCTTGGAATCGATCCGCAGATGGCAGGGACCGCGCCGTGGCAGGGGTAGCCGCGGTTTCTCCGTTGCCGTGGCGCTGGCCGTCGTTCTTCTGCTCTGGACGGGCAGTGTCGCGGCCAGCAACGCATTGCGTGACATTACCTACTCCACACTGCCCGGCAACGAGGTGCAGATATCGCTGGAGCTCGCGGAGACACCCGAGGATCCCAGCGCCTTCACCATCGACGATCCGGCCCGGATCACCTTCGACTTTCCCGATACCCGCAATGAGCTCAGCGAGCGCTCGCTGGGTATTGGCGTGGGGCTGGTCGAGGGCGTCAGCACCGCCGAAGCAGCCGGGCGGACCCGCGTCGTGGTTCGTCTCGCCAGCATGATGGCGTATGACACCCAGCTCGACGGCAACATGTTCCACATCTTCCTCCGCGACCGCACCGCGGCACGGGACGAAGACGAACCACGCCGCGCTCCAGCGGCCACAGCCGACCCCGCACCGGAAGCGGCTGCGGCGAGCATCGAGGACATCGACTTCCGCCGGGGCACCGACGGGTCCGGCAGGGTTGAAGTGGAGCTCTCCCACGAGGACGCCCAGGTCAGCCTGCGCCGGGAGGGTGGCCAGATCATCGTCCGCATGCGCAACGTCCGGGTACCGGAGGACCTGCAGCGCCGCCTCAACGTGGTGGACTTCGCGACACCCGTGGCCACGGTGGAAACCCGACAGGACGGCCGGGACGTGCGCATGGTGATCAACCCCACCGGCGAGCGTGAGTTCGAACACATGGGTTACCAGGCCGCCAATCGCTTCACCATCGAGCTGCGGCCGCTTACGGAACGGGAGGTGGCCGAACGGGAAGAGGAGGAGTTCACGGGCGAGCGCCTGACCCTGAGCTTCCAGGACATCGAGGTACGCGCCGTCCTGCAGTTGATCGCCGATTTCACCGGCCTCAACGTTGTGGTGAGCGACTCGGTGACCGGCAACATCACCCTGCGCCTGCAGAACGTGCCCTGGGATCATGCGCTCGACATCATTCTGCGCACCCGTGGCCTCGACAAGCGCATTCGCGACAATGTCATGCTGGTGGCTCCTGCCGAGGAGATCGCGGCACGGGAGCGCCTGGAGGCGGAAGCCAGGCAGGAGATGGAGGAACTCTCACCGCTGCGCTCCGAGATCTTCCAGGTGAACTACGCCAGGGCGGGTGAAGTCGCGAGCCTGTTGCGCTCACAGGACGCCTCGCTGCTCTCGGAGCGGGGCACCGTCACCATCGACGAGCGCACCAACATCCTGATCATACGCGACACGGAGCGCAATCTCTCCGACATCCGGGAGTTGCTGAACCGGCTCGACATCCCCGTACGGCAGGTGCTGATCGAGTCCCGGATCGTGATCGCCAACGACGACTTCAGCAGGGAACTCGGCGTCCGCTTCGGTGCCAGTGGCCAGGGTAGCGCCGGGAGCGGCGACGGCTGGCGCGCCGGCGGTACCCGGCCCGGCGGCCTGGTGGACGGCACGGCCGGTTTCGCCCGCGATGGCTCCGAGGGCATGCTCGTGGACATGCCGGTCAGTTCGCCGGCGGGAGCGGTTGGTCTCGCCGTGGGACGCATCGGTGATCGGGTGCTGCAGCTCGAACTCTCCGCCATGGAGACGGAGGGCCGCGGCGAAGTGGTCTCCAGCCCACGGGTCATCACCGCCAATCAACGCACGGCGAACATCCAGCAGGGCGTCGAGATTCCCTACCAGGAAGCCAGCGCCAGCGGCGCCACCAGCGTATCCTTCCAGGAAGCACTGCTGTCCCTGGACGTGACCCCGCAGATCACCCCGGACGACCGCATCATCATGGACCTGGCAGTGAACAAGGACAGCGTCGGCCAGATCTTCGCCGGAGTCCCCAGCATAGACACCCAGGCCGTCACCACGCAGGTCCTTGTGGACAACGGCGAGACCGTGGTGCTCGGCGGCATCTACGAGCGCGAGCGGCGGGAGGAAGAGGCCCGGGTGCCGTTCTTCGGATCCCTGCCCGCAGTCGGCTGGTTGTTCCGAAACCGCGAGGTGGTCGACCAGAACAGCGAGCTGCTGATCTTCGTCACGCCGCGCATACTCGAGGAGAGCCTGACCTCCTCGAGCCTGAACTAGCGGCGCCATACCCCGCAGGTTGCTGTTGCGGCGGGTACGGCCGCGAACCACCATACCCACGGGGGGGCTTCCAGCCCCCCCGGTTTATGTCTAGGCTATTGGTCCGGCACACTCGCCCGAGACACAGCCTGCATGAGCGTCGCGAACCGCATCTTCCTGATTGGCCCGATGGGGGCCGGCAAGTCCACAATCGGACGGCGGCTGGCCCGGGAGCTGGGCCTGCGTTTCATCGACAGTGACCGCGAAATCGAGGCGCGTACAGGCGTCGACATTCCACGCATCTTCGACATAGAGGGAGAAGCCGGTTTCCGGCGCCGCGAGGAGTCCATGATCGATCAACTCAGCCAGGAGGACGGCATCGTCCTTGCCACCGGTGGTGGAGCGGTGCTGTCCGACACCACCCGGGAGCGCCTGGCCATGCGCGGCACGGTGATCTATCTGCGGACATCGGTCGACGAGCAGTTCCGCCGCACCCGGGCCGACCGGCGACGACCGTTGTTGCAGGATGCCGATCCCCGCGCCCGTCTCGAGGCCCTCCTCGCCCAGCGCGCCCCCCTCTACCAGGCAACCGCCGATTTCACAATCGATACCGATCATGGTTCGATACCCCGGGTCGTGCGCCAGATCCTGCGTTCCCTGCAACACCAGGACAATCCGGCATGACCAGCATACGCAGCCTCACTGTCAGTCTGGGGGAGCGCAGCTACCCCATTCACGCCGGTCCCGGCCTGCTTGACCGCGGCGACCTGGTGGTCCCCCAGCTTGCCGGCAGCCGTGCCCTGATCGTGACCACGGAGACCGTCTCCGGGCTTGGTTATGCCCATCGCCTGCAGAACGCCATCGCCGGGGACGCCGCCTGCGATTGCCTGGTGCTGCCCGATGGGGAGGCACACAAGACGCTCGCCACCTGCATGAAGGTCTACGACCATCTGCTCCAGCAGCGTCACGATCGCCATACCACGCTGATCGCCGTGGGTGGCGGCGTTGTAGGCGACATGACCGGTTTCGTCGCTGCGACCTACCAACGCGGCGTCCGCTTCATCCAGGCGCCGACCACACTGCTCGCCCAGGTGGATTCCTCGGTGGGCGGCAAGACCGGGGTAAACCACCCACTCGGCAAGAACATGATCGGCGCGTTCCACCAGCCGGCGCTGGTCCTCGCCGACACCGACACGCTGCAGTCACTGCCGCAGCGGGAGCTTGCCGCCGGCCTGGCGGAAGTCATCAAGTACGGCCTGGTCCGCGACCGGGACTTCTTCCGCTGGCTGGAACACGCCATGGATGCGCTGATCCGGGGGGACACCGCAGCGTTGATCAACGCCATCCTGGTGTCGTGCCGGATCAAGGCGGACGTGGTGGCCGCCGACGAGACGGAACAGGGCGTCCGTGCGATCCTCAACCTGGGCCATACCTTCGGCCACGCCATCGAGGCCGAAAGCGGCTACGGCAACTGGCTGCACGGGGAGGCCGTGGGCGCCGGCATGGTGATGGCCGCATGGCTGTCGCGGGCGCTGGACTGGCTGGCAGAGGACGAGCTGAGCCGGATCGTGGCCCTTGTCCGCCGCGCCGGCCTGCCGACCGCCCCACCACCCGGCATGACCCCCGAGCAGTTCCTGGAGCGCATGGCCGTCGACAAGAAGGCCCGGGGAGGACGCATTCGCCTGGTGCTGCAGCAGGGCATCGGTGCCGCGACCGTCACGGCCGACTTTCCTCCCCGGCTGCTGCGCCAGACGCTGGAACACTTCACGGCCCACGGAGCACGAACAGACTGATGGCCGTGTCCGCCCAGCCTGCGCCGCTGGCCGCATACGCGGCGGACCCGGCAAGAAGCCGCGGTCGCCGCCACGCGGAGCCTTCCCCGGAATGGCGCAGCGAGTTCCAGCGGGACCGGGACCGCATCATACACAGCTCCGCATTCCGCCGCCTCGAGTACAAGACCCAGGTATTCGTCAACCATGAGGGTGACCTGTTCCGCACCCGTCTCACTCACACGCTCGAAGTCTGTCAGGTGGCGCGCACCATCGCCCGGGCCCTCCATCTGAACGAGGACCTGACCGAAGCCATCACTCTGGCCCATGATCTGGGACACACCCCTTTCGGCCATGCCGGCCAGGAGGCGCTCAACCGCTGCATGGAGGCGTACGGGGGCTTCGAACACAATCTCCAGTCCCTGCGGGTGGTCGACGACCTCGAGCAGCGCTACGCGGAGTTCGACGGTCTCAACCTCTGCTGGGAGACACGCGAGGGCATCCTCAAGCACTGTTCGGCCGCCAATGCCAGGAAAATCGGGGACCTGGGACGCCGTTTCCTGGAGCGCCTGCAACCCAGCCTCGAGGCGCAGCTGGCCAACCTCGCCGACGAAATCGCGTACAACAGCCACGACGTGGACGACGGCCTGCGGGCAGGGCTGATCGACGTGTCGGCGCTGCGGGAACTGGACCTGACCGGCCGACTGTTCGCCGAGGTCGAGGCAACGCACCCATCCCTGTCCCACCGTCGCCTCATCCACGAGACGGTGCGGCGCATGATCGGCGTCCAGGTCGGTAACGTGCTGCGGACCAGTCAGGCCGCCATCGCGGCGGCAGCGCCGGACTCCATCGAAGCGGTGCGCCGGCAGCCGGCGCCACTGATCCGCTTCGGCGATGAAATGGCGCAACAGCACAGGCAGCTGAAGCGATTCCTGTTCCAGTCCCTCTACCGCCATCACCGCGTCCACCGCATGGCGGTCAAGGCGAAGCGTACCGTTGGCAGCCTGTTCGAGGCATTCCTGGACGATCCGGGCCTGATGCCGCCCCGGCACTCCCGGCGGGCACGGACCCTCGAGGACACCAACGGGCGCAGCGGACGGGCGCTGGCGGTAGCCGACTACATTGCCGGCATGACGGATCGCTACGCGATCGCGGAACACGAACGGCTGTTCGACCCGCGGCGGCTGACCTGAATTCAGTGCGCTGCGTCACAGAAACCGGACACCACCCTGTGGGAACGTTACCTGACGCATTGGTCGCACCTGGCATTGTTGCTATAACTGAGCCATCCGGAAGAAACAACAGACTACGGGGGTAGAACATGGAACGTAGGTTACTGCTGCCGACGGCGGCCTTGCTGGGGGGATTTCTGGCTGCCGGCAGCGCCCAGGGCAACGAAAATCTCACGGGCATATACGCAACCGTCTCCGGTGGCTACAGCACGATCGACATCGACATCCGCGACCGGGGTTCCTTTGGCTCCGCACGCCTGGACGGCGCTGCCGCCAGCGGCGCGGTGGTGACCGGTGCACTGGGTACGTCCCTGGTGATGAGCGGCTACTACGGGGCGATCGAGGTCTACGCCGGCGCGAGCAACGCCGATTTCGAGTACCGGATCGACGACGACCGCCTGGAACTGGAGGCCAAGGACTTCTACGGCATTGCCCTGCGCGCCGGGCGTGAGGTTCGTCGGAACATGGTCCTCTATGGCCTGCTTGGGTACCAGAGCACGAAGTTCGAGGAATCCATCAACGTCGACGGCGATTCATCCAGCGGCAGCGACCGGTTCGACGGCGTGCGCGCCGGCCTGGGCGTGGAACTCGCTTCCGAGGACCGGGTCTTTGCCCGTTTCGAGTATTCCGTGATCCGTCACGGCAGCGAGACCTACGGCTCGGGGGACGAAGCGGTACGCTACCAGCCGACGGAAGGCCTGTTCTCGGTAAGCGCCGGCTACCGGTTCTGAACCACCGCCCGGTCGCCGGCCCCCGCAAGGCGCCGGCGACTCCCTCCCCGCGCTCCGCCCCAACCCGCCACACCCGCGAAATATCCAGAAATTCCTATATTTATCATCAAAATACAGTCAATTTGAGCAGGTCGAAAGTGCACGATATACTGTTCGGCCCTTTGCCCTGGCAGGGGACGGAGGCGTGTGGCCCGAACACCTGTCGCCAGTCGTATCGATGCCGGCTCCTGCATTCACGGCCGCCGTTGCCCGGTCTCCCGCCGCAAGCCATCCAACCATACGCAGAGGCAGTTTCCGTGAAAGACGAGAGCGCCGGACCGCCGACCCTGTATCGGCCCAGTTTCGAGAAGGACAACTGCGGATTCGGGCTGATCGCCCACATGGACGGTATCCCCAGTCACTGGATCCTGAAGACTGCAATCGAGTCCCTGGGCCGCCTGACACATCGGGGAGCCGTGGCGGCGGATGGCAAGACCGGGGACGGCTGCGGACTCCTGCTCGGCAAGCCGGACCTCTTCCTGCGCGCCACCGCCGCAGAGCGGGAATGGACCCTGGAGCCACTGTACGCCGTGGGGGCCGTATTCCTGAACACCGACAAGGCCCTGGCGGATGCCGCGCGGTCCTCCCTCACCGGTGCACTTGAGCACCAGGGCCTGGTACCGCTGGGATGGCGCGAGGTGCCCACCGATCCGCAGGCCTGCGGGGAGGAGGCTCTGCAGACCATGCCGGTCATCGAGCAGGTGTTCGTCAATGCCCCCACCGCAATGGAGCAGGAGGAGTTCGACCGCCGCCTCTACATCGCCCGCCGGCAGGCGGAGAAGGCCGTAGAACCGGCAGACAGCGTGTTCTACATTCCCAGCCTCTCCAGCAAGGTGCTCTCCTACAAGGGACTGGTAATGCCGGCCAACCTGCCGGTGTTCTATCCCGACCTCCGGGACGAGCGGATCGAGACGGCCATCTGCGTGTTCCACCAGCGGTTCTCGACCAACACCTGGCCGGAATGGCGCCTCGCACAGCCGTTCCGGCTGCTCGCTCACAATGGCGAGATCAACACCATCCAGGGCAACCGTAACTGGGCCAACGCCCGCGCCGCCAAGTTCGAGACCCCGCTGATCGCGGACATGGAACTTGTCCGCCCACTGGTCGGCACGGAGGGCTCGGATTCCAGCAGCCTGGACAACATGGTCGATGCGCTGCTGGCCGGGGGAATGGACGTATTCCGGGCCATGCGGCTGCTGATTCCACCGGCCTGGCAGAACGTGGACAACATGGGATCGGACCTGCGCGCCTTCTACGAATACCATTCCATGCACGTGGAGCCCTGGGATGGTCCGGCCGGCATCGTTCTCACCGACGGCCGTCATGCAGCCTGTGTCCTGGACCGCAACGGCCTGCGCCCCGCCCGCTACGTCATCACCCGTGACCGGGTCATTACCCTGGCCTCGGAGATCGGGGTCTACGACTACGCCCCCGACGACGTGATCGCCAAGGGCAGACTGAAGCCCGGCGAGATGCTGGCGGCGGATACGGAAACCGGCGAACTGCTCCTGCCGGAGATCATCGACGGGCGGCTGGCCCGCAGCAATCCTTACAAGAAATGGCTGAACCATCACCTGCAGCGTCTGGAATCAACGCTGGAAGAGACTGAGCTCGAGGAGCAGGGAACCCCTGTCACCGGTGACCAGCTACCGACATACCGCAAGCTCTTCCACCTGACCCTGGAAGAGGAGGATGCCGTGGTCCGTGTCCTGGCGGAGGCCGGCCAGGAGGCGGTGGGATCCATGGGCGACGACACCCCGCTTCCGGTTCTCTCCCTGAGGGAACGGGCCCTGTACGACTATTTCCGCCAGCAGTTCGCGCAGGTCACGAACCCGGCCATCGACCCGTTGCGCGAACGTATCGTCATGTCGCTGGAGACCTGCTTCGGCGCGGAGAAGAACATCTTTGCCGCGACCGAGGATCACGCCACCCGGTTGGTGGTGGAGTCCCCGGTGCTGTCCCGGACCAAGTTCCTGCTGCTGATGAACCAGAGCGACCCGCGTTACGCACACCGGATGATCGATCTCCAGTACGCTCCGGGGGAAGGACTGCAGGCCGCAGTGGAGCGGGTGGCGACGGAAGCCGAGCAGGCCGTACGCGACGGCAGCGTGATCCTGGTGCTATCCGACCGGGAGATCGACAGCGACCACCTCCCGATCCATGCCCTGCTGGCCACCGGCGCGGTCCACCACCGGCTGGTGCAACGGGGTCTGCGCTGCGACGCCAACATCGTCGTCGAGACGGCAACCGCCCGCGATCCGCACCACTTTGCCGTCCTCATCGGCTACGGAGCGACCGCGATCTACCCCTACCTTGCCTACGCCTGCATCCGCGACATGCGCCGGGGACAGCGCATCGACGATATCCCCGCCGACCAGCTGCGCCGCAATTACCGCAAGGGGATCAACAAGGGATTGTTCAAGATCCTCTCGAAGATGGGCATCTCCACCATCGCAAGCTATCGCGGTGCGCAGCTCTTCGAGATCGTTGGACTGGCCGACGAGGTGGTGGATCTTTGCTTCACCGGCACCGTCAGCCGCGTCCAGGGGAGCCGGTTCAGGGACCTGGAGGACGATCAGAAGACACTCGCCGCGGAGGCCTGGACCCGCCGTACGCCGGTTCGCAAGGGAGGGCTGCTCAAGTTCGTCCAGGATGGCGAGTACCACGCGTACAATCCGGACGTCGTGCGGGCACTGCAGACGGCCGTGGAGACGGGCAGCTACGACGAGTGGCGGGAGTTCGCCCGGCTGGTGAACGAACGCGAGCCATCCGTGCTCCGGGACCTGCTGGACGTCCGCCCCGCGTCACGGCCTCTGGCAATCGACGAGGTGGAACCGATCGAGGCGATCCTGCCCCGCTTCGATTCCGCCGGCATGTCCCTCGGGGCACTGTCGCCCGAAGCCCACGAATCCCTCGCCATCGGCATGAATCGCCTGGGGGGGCGTTCCAATTCCGGCGAAGGTGGCGAGGACGAGGCGCGCTACGGCACCGAGCGCATGTCCAAGATCAAGCAGGTGGCCTCCGGCCGCTTCGGCGTCACGCCCCACTACCTGGTGAACGCCGAGGTGCTGCAGATCAAGGTTGCGCAGGGGGCGAAACCCGGCGAGGGCGGACAGCTGCCAGGGCACAAGGTCAACGAGATGATCGCCCGGCTGCGCTTCTCCAAGCCCGGCGTGGCGCTGATCTCGCCGCCGCCGCATCACGACATCTATTCCATCGAGGACCTGGCGCAGCTGATCTTCGACCTCAAGCAGGTAAACCCGGAGGCGCTGGTGTCGGTGAAGCTGGTCGCGGTGGCGGGGGTCGGTACAATCGCCGCCGGCGTCGCCAAGGCATATGCCGACCTCATCACCATCGCCGGCTACGACGGTGGCACGGGCGCGAGCCCGCTGACCTCCGTGAAGTACGCGGGCGCCCCCTGGGAACTCGGCCTGGTGGAAACCCACCAGGCACTGCGGGCGAACAATCTGCGGGACAAGGTGCGCGTGCAGGCGGACGGCGGCCTCAAGACCGGTCTGGACGTAATCAAGGCGGCCATCCTCGGCGCGGAGAGCTTCGGTTTCGGCACCGCCCCCATGGTCGCAATGGGATGCAAGTACCTGCGTATCTGCCACCTCAACAACTGTGCCACCGGCGTTGCCACCCAGGAGAAGGTCCTGCGCCTGAAGCATTTCATCGGCACACCGGAAAAGGTGGCCAACTACTTCCGCTTCGTGGCCCGGGAAACCCGGGAGTGGCTGGCGCGGCTCGGCGTGCGGCGCCTGGAGGACCTGATCGGCCGCACGGACCTGCTGGAGATCCTGCCCGGCACCACCGAAAAGCAGCGCCAGCTCGATCTCCGGCCGCTGCTCGGCGACGGCGGCGTTCCCGCCGACAAGCCCCGGTTCTGCCTGGCACCGAGCAACCCCCCCTTCGACAAGGGTGAGCTGGCGGAACGCATGGTCGAGGACGCGCTGACCGCGATCGAGGCCAAAACCGGGGGCGAGTTCAGCTACGAGGTGAAGAACCTCAACCGGTCCATCGGTGCACGCCTGTCCGGGGAGATCGCCCGTCGGCACGGCAATCACGGAATGGCCGGGAAGCCGCTCACCCTGCACCTGTCCGGCAGTGCCGGACAGAGCTTCGGCGCCTGGAATGCCGGCGGCCTGCACATGTACCTGGAGGGCGACGCCAACGACTACGTGGGCAAGGGCATGGCCGGCGGTCGGCTCGTCATCTTCCCGCCGCGGAACAGCAGCTTCCCGGCACGGGAAACCACCATCATGGGCAACACGTGCCTCTACGGCGCCACCGGCGGCACGCTCTACGCCGCCGGACAGGCGGGGGAGCGCTTCGCGGTGCGCAACTCCGGCGCCGTCACCGTGGTCGAGGGCGTCGGTGATCACGGCTGCGAGTACATGACCGGTGGTGTCGTCTGCGTGCTGGGCGACACCGGCGTGAATTTCGGCGCCGGCATGACGGGTGGCTTCGCCTTCGTGCTCGATCCCGACAACCAGTTCGTGGACCGCTACAACCACGAGCTCATCGACATCCACCGCGTACAATCGGAAGCCATGGAGGCCCATCGGCACTACCTGAAGAGCATGATTCGCGCCCACGTGCGGGAAACCGGCAGCGAGTGGGGGCAGGAGATACTGGACGATTTCCGCGATTTCATCCGCAGGTTCTGGTTGGTGAAGCCGAAGGCAGCGGATCTCCAGAGCATACTGGATACCCTGCGCCAGGCGGCGTAGCGAGCAACGGCGTGCCCCCGGGGGGAGCGCCCGGTCGGGCTGCGAACGACTACCGGCGCTCCGGCGCCCAGATCAAGAGCGTTGACGGATATTCATGGGAAACAACTTCCAGTTCATCGAAGTGCCGCGCCAGGATCCCCGCAAGGATCCGGCCTCGGTCCGGGTTCATCACTTCCGGGAGATCTACGACCAGTTCAACCGGGAAACGGCGGCGGCACAGGCCGACCGGTGCCTCGATTGCGGCAACCCCTACTGCGAATGGAAATGCCCGGTCCACAACTACATTCCCAACTGGCTGAAACTCATTGCCGAGGGCAACCTGTTCGAGGCGGCGGAACTCTCCCACCGAACCAACTCGCTGCCGGAGGTCTGTGGCCGGGTATGCCCCCAGGACCGACTCTGCGAGGGGGCCTGCACACTCAACGACGGTTTCGGTGCGGTGACCATCGGCAACATCGAGCGCTATATCACGGATGAGGCCGTCAAGGCCGGCTGGCGACCGGACATGTCCGGGGTGGAGGCCACCGGGAAGAAGGTCGCCGTGGTCGGCGCCGGACCCGCCGGCCTGGGAGCGGCGGACATCCTCGTGCGCAATGGCGTACAGCCGGTGGTCTTCGACCGCTACCCGGAGATTGGCGGCCTGCTGACCTTCGGCATTCCGCCGTTCAAGCTGGAGAAATCAGTGGTGCGCACACGGCGGGAGATCCTCGAAGGGATGGGGGTCGAGTTCCGCCTGAACACCACCATCGGGGACGACCTGCCATTCCGGCAGCTGCTGGACGAGTATGACGCCGTCTTCCTGGGCATGGGCACTTACACATCCATGCGCGGAGGCTTTCCCGGCGAGGAGCTGCCGGGGGTATTCGAGGCGCTCCCGTATCTCGTCTCGAACATCAACCGTGAACTCGGCTTCCAGAAGGCCCCCACGGACTTCATCAGCATGCGCGGCAAGCGGGTGGTGGTGCTCGGGGGTGGCGACACGTCCATGGACTGCAACCGCACAGCGATTCGCCAGGGAGCCCGCAGCGTCACCTGCGCCTACCGCCGCGACGAGGACAACATGCCCGGCTCGCGCAGGGAGGTAAACAACGCCAAGGAGGAAGGCGTGAAGTTCCTCTGGAACCGACAACCGGTGGAGATTGTCGGCGACGGCCGGGTGGAAGGCGTCAAGGTGGTGACCACGAAACTGGGTGCCCCGGACGAGCGCGGCCGTCGGCGGCCGGAGCCGGTCCCCGGCACCGAGGATGTCATCCCCGCAGACCGGGTGTTGATTGCCTTCGGCTTCCGCCCCAGCCCCGCCAGCTGGTTCGATGAATTCGATATCCACACCGATGACCGTGACCGGGTTGCCATTGGCAAGGGCAACGGACGCCTGTTCGGACAGACCGGAAATCCGAGGGTATTTTCCGGAGGCGACATGGTGCGCGGTTCCGATCTGGTGGTTACCGCGGTCTACGAGGGGCGCGAGGCGGCCAGGAGCATCCTCGAATACCTGGAGGTCTGACCGGGCGCAGGCTCCGGCAGGACCGTTCGAACCGACAGTGGAGAATCCATGGCCGAATCCGCAGTTCCTGCCCCCCTGGACAACGACCGCCTGCTGCGCGCCCTGCTGCGGGAACCACTGGACCGCACCCCCGTCTGGATGATGCGTCAGGCCGGCCGCTACCTGCCGGAGTACCGGAAACTGCGGCAACAGGCCGGGAGCTTCCTCGCCCTCTGCCAGAACCCGGAACTGGCCTGTGCGGTGACGCTGCAGCCCCTGGAACGCTTCCCGCTCGACGCGGCCATCCTGTTCTCGGACATTCTCACCATCCCTCACGCCATGGGCCGTGGACTGTACTTCGCCGCCGGCGAGGGCCCGAGGTTCGAACGGCCGGTGCGTACCGAATCCGACATCCGCGCACTGCCAGTCCCGGATCCCGGTGACTCGCTGCGCTACGTCACCGACGCAGTCAGCCTCATCCGGCGCGAGTTGTGCGGACGCGTGCCGTTGATCGGTTTCGCCGGCAGCCCCTGGACACTCGCCACCTACATGGTGGAAGGCGGCTCGAGCAAGAACTTTGCGCTCGCCAAGGCCATGCTCTACGGGCGCCCGGATCTCATGCACCAGCTGCTGGAGAAGCTGGCACAGTCGGTCACCAGCTACCTCAACGCCCAGGTGGAGGCCGGTGCCCAGGCCCTGATGATATTCGACACCTGGGGCGGCGTACTCACACCGGCGGCCTACCGGGAGTTCTCCCTCCGGTACGCGGAACAAATCATCGCCGGCCTGCTCAAATCGAGGGGAGGCAGGCGCGTGCCGGTCGTGTTCTTCACCAAGAATGGCGGCCCCTGGCTCGAGGCGATGAGCGAGACGGGAGCAGACGCACTGGGGGTGGACTGGACCCAGGATATCGGCGATGCGCGCCGCCGCGTGGGGGCGCGTGTTGCGTTGCAGGGCAACCTCGATCCGGGCGTGCTGTACGCTCCCCCGGACGTCATCAGGGAGCATGTCGCCTCGGTACTGGAGGAATACGGGCACGGCAGCGGCCACGTCTTCAACCTGGGGCACGGGATTCATCCCGAGGTCGACCCGGAGCACGCCCGGGCGATGATCGAGGCGGTTCACACGCTCAGCCCGGGGTACCATACAACCTGACACGGGTCCGCTGACGCGTACCCGGAACACGACGCAGCGGAATCAAGACGGGTTATCGAATGAAGGTGCGCACCCTGTCCGCCGGCGTGGTCGTGGTCCGCCGGGAAGAGGAGCAATGGAAGTGCCTGCTGCTGCGGGCCTTCCAGTACTGGGATTCGCCCAAGGGACAGGTGGAAGAGGGGGAATCGCCGCTTCAGGGCGCCGTACGCGA
>SLLM01000072.1 GCA_007134055.1 Ectothiorhodospiraceae bacterium
CCTCCTCCTCGATCTCCACCGGCGGCCGGCGATTGCGGCTGAACAGTGGCCGCTCGACGATTTCCTGGTAGCGGGCCAGGGCATCCGGCTCGACGGGCGGATCGATGGAGACCTCCGGTTCGTCGCCGGAGGGGTTCGCGGACGGCGGCGGCGCAATGACAGGCGGCTGGATCAACCAGACCTGGGCAACCAGCGCCCCGCACAACAAAACACACAGCACCAGCGCCCGCAAGATCATCAGTCGGCACCCGCCTGGAGCAGTGCGCCCGGGGCCAGCAGCGCGGAGATATCCGCCTGCACGGCCAGGATGACCGGGCGGTCCTCTCGCTGGCCACCGCGCTGCCGTCGGGCGTCAGGCTGGATCTGGATGTCATCCACGAGCAGCATGGGTCGGCGTGCCTCCACCTCATGGAGGAACTGCCGCAGGGTCTCAATATCGCCCACGAGTCGAATGCGCACACCGATGCGGGTAAAGCCATCCACGTCATTCGGCTCCATTACCTGCGTGCTGCCCGTATCACCACCGGCCTCCTCGACCAGGGTGCGAAGTACCTGCTGCAGTTCTGCGGCCGCCAGGGAATTCGAACTCTCGCGGAGGAAAAGATCGGCGGAGCGAAGGGCATCCCGGCGGGCGGCGACTTCCGCCTCCATCGCCGGTGTGCGGGCCACAGCCGCATGCAGTCTCTCCAGGCGATGCGCCGCCTCGGCGATGGCGGTGTCATAATGGCGGTGTCGTTCCAGCGCGGGAGCAGCGACCATTACCGCGGCCAGGAGTACCACCACCAGGGCCAGCACTACGGCCAGCAGGCGTTGGCGGGCGGGCGGAAGTCGCTCGATCTGCCGCATGATCATTCCGGTGCCTCCTCCACCTGAACCCGTGCACCGATCTGGAATCGCTCGCTCCCGGAGGATCCCGTCTGAATGGAGGAAAGAAAGCGTACGTCGGAGAACAGGGGGTCGCCTTCCAGCCGCGCGATTAGCGCTGAGGCCGAGGCCGCCTCGCCGGACATCCGCACTTCGTCGCCCTCGATACGCAGGCTCTGCAGCCAGGTGTCATCAGGCAGCACCCGCGTGGCCGCATCCAGTACGTCCACGGCAAGGGGCCGTGATCCACGCAGGGACGCCGGTACCGAGCCGGCGGAGGCGAGGCGCTCGCTGCTCTCCCGGAGCCGGTTCACTGTGTTGGCTTCCGCTGCCATGTGCGCCACCTGCCGCTCGAGGCCGATGGCAATGTCGCGCTTCTCGTAGAGCGGATAGGCGAGGGTCACGGCAAACAACAGGGCGACAGTGCCCCAGGTGGCCACAACCGGCAGCGTTCTGCGACTGCCGGCGGCGCGGTGACCGTCGGGCAGCAGGTTGACCTCCCGGGGCGAATCGGCCGGAGCCCGCACCGTCGAGACACGGAACCCGGCGTCGGACAGCGCGCCGAGATGCCCGTCCACGGCCGGACGGGGCGCCACGACCAGGTCCAGGTGCAGATCGGCCCCGGAACCGTCGACGATTGCGTAATCGAAATAGACCTGCGACGCCCTGAAAGGCGTGTGCCGATCCATCTCGTAGGCCAGGACCTTGCCGGGCTGGCCCGCGGCAGCGGCAGGCAGGCGGACACGGCGCACGAGGGAGTCGCCGGCACCCAGGTGCAGCGCCACCTGTCGCGGTGGCCTGCGAATGCCAAGGAGCGTACGCAGGACATCCGGCCCTTCACCGGGACCCAGCACGCCGGCGCCCCCCCTCTCCCCTCCGGCGGAAACGGTGGTTACCGTGTAGCCACCCATCTCGTTCGGCGAGAGGGCGATAACGTGGCCGGCGATACCCAGTAACCGCAGCAGCCATGGCGGGCTCGCGGCCACAAGCTGACCTCGCCACCAGCGCAGGAATCGCTGGATCCCGCTGCGCTCGGAGAACCGGCGCAGGGACTGCGGCAGGGAAGATGCGGTCATGAGAGTCCCATCTGGGTTCCGGCCGGCATCACCGGCCACATTCCTTACAACCCGCCACCCGGCTCGTCTGGCCAGGGCTCCGCGGGATCGCGCCATGCTAACACCCGGAACGCCGGATCCGAACCGGAATGGATCTCCACCGTGGCGCTCAGCCGGGCCCTGGCCGTCTCACGCTCGAGCAGCACGTCAATCCGGAAGCGGTTGGCGCGCCCGCCGGCTCCCGAGCCCGCGGGAAACGCCGGGGCCTCTCCGCCCTGTTCCACCAGATGATCTCGTTGGGTCGCCCAGTCCCGCACGGATTCCATGTCAAAGCCGGGGAACGCGGCCAGCACCGGCGCACCGGCGGCCCGCGGGTCCGGCACCTGGGCCTCCCCGTGCACCGTTATCCAGGCCGTCAGCCGGCGCCAGATCTCCGGGGTCATCCCGTAGACCATCTGCAATTCGTCAATGGTCTCGAAATCGCCGTCACGGCGACCATAAACAACGCCCATGGCCTGATAATCCCCGACCGAAGCGCCGAGGGGGCGCCGGCCCTCGCCACGGTCCCGCCAGTCAAGAATGTTGTCTCGTAGCGCTGCCGCACGATCCGGGTCGGTGCCCACCGCCACCAGCAGGCCTTCGATCAGCGTGCCGTCGGTGTAGTTGAGGTCCACCAGGGAGCGTAAGGGGCGTACGGCGATCCAGGCCCGGCCTCCGCCGAAGTCGAATGTCCGCCACTGCGCGTCCGCAGGGTGCCGCCAGGCATCCCGGTCTTCCTCCAGGAGGGAATGGATCACGAGTGCCGCCGCACCCCGGGCGGCCTCCGCCGTGCGAGCTGCGGCCTCCGCGTGAAACAGCGCCCGGGTTTCGCGTTGCACGCTGCCGGTCATGCTGGTCACGATCACGGCCAGGATCACCAGTGCCCAGAGGACGGTAATGAGGGCGACTCCCGCCTGCCTCCGGCCGATCCTCATCGGCTTGCCCCGAAGCCGACGCCGCTGCCGCCACTGCCCCCCGCTTCGCGATTGCGTATCGCTACCGCAAGTTCGGGCCAGCGCAGCCGGTGGTCAGCGGCCCGATCCACCCGGATGCGCACCAGCGACGGAAGGGTGTCGTCCTCGCCCCAGGTGCTGTGCCAGCCAACCGACTCACCATCGCGCCTGCGGCCAAGATAGCGAATCTCCATATCCCGGATACCGTCGACAATGATCCGCTCCTCCCATGGGCCTGCGCTGAAACCCGACATGCGTGGATGCCAGGGCTGAAAACGCAGGACGAGAGCATCCCCCAGCAGTTCAAGTTCGTAGACCTGGGGCCCAGGCAGGCCCCGGTGGGCGGGCAGCAGCCCGACGAAGCGAACGAAGCGCGAGTTTCCGCTGAAAAGCAACGAGTCGCGATGGCGCGGGGACATTTCCTCCGGCACGCGAACCGGCATAGCTCCGGTCAACCGGCTGCGGGCAAGCTGGCGGGCGGCCTGCATGTCCGCCACCTGCTCGGCACGAGTTGTGCTGCCATCCCAGGCCTGGGTCGTGGTGCGGAGAAGCCCGAAGACCATCACCGTCAACAACCCCATAATCGTCAGGGCCACCAGCAACTCCACCAGGGTGAAACCGCGCATGCCGTCCGGATTGCGAATACGTGCTGACACGATCATCCCCCGGTGCCGGGGCCAACCAGCACCACCGACTCCAGCATTACCTCCCGGCCCGGTGCGTCCGACGGGGAAACCCGGACCACCACATTCACGGGCCGGACTCCCTTGCGTTCCTCCGCCATGGTCTGCCGCTCCATGCGCCAGGCATAGCGTCCGCCATCGGCGGAACCGGTCTGGCTGCCGTCCTGGGCGGAGATGTCCCGGCCTACCCGGGCGATCAGCCCTTCGGCCACCGCCAGCGCCTCGATGCGCTGCTGGGAAGCCTCGGTGCCTCGAAGCACGGTGGACACAACCTGGAGGGCGGTACCGGCCACGATGGCAAACACGGTAAAGGCCACGAGAATCTCCAGGAGGGAAAACCCCGTCTGGCGTCCACGGATGGATGGAGTCGCACCGCGCCAGCACATGTTCAGTCCGGCGCCTCGATCCTGGCCCGTCCCGTGAGCCAGTCCACGTCCACCACGAGAATGCGGCCATTGCTGTTCAAACGGATGCGCCCGCCAGTGGCGGACCCGTCGGCGAAAAAGCGGATACCGGCACGATGATCGTCCACCACTTCTCCGCGAGCCGTGTCGATGCGCAGGTCGATGTCGGCGGGCAGGTTCCCGCCACGGTCGGAACCGGAGAGTTCGAAGCGATTCTCCCGCACGTCCAGTAGCAGCGACTGCTCTTCGCCGCTGCTTATGGCATCGGCTCGAACCTGGCGCAGTGCCGAGGCCAGATCCCGGGCACCGGCCCGCAGCTCGCTGCCGGGTACACCGGATGAGAGCTGTGGCCCCACCAGCCCCACCAGGAGCGCGCCGAGCACCAGCACGACCAGCAGCTCCACCAGGGTAAAGCCATGGTACGTTCGCACCGTCCTCACTCCCGGGATCAGTCCCAGCTCACGACGTCCTGATCCTCACCTTCGCCGCCCGGCTCGCCACTGGCGCCGTAGGTATAAATGTCATAGGCGCCGTGCTCACCCGGAGAGCGATAATTATACTCCCTCCCCCATGGATCCGCTGGGAGGGAACTGCGGCGCAGATAAGGGCCGGACCAGCCGGTGACACCGGCGGGTTCCTCGACCAGCGCCTGCAGCCCCTGCTCGGTGGTGGGGTAGCGGCCCACGTCCAGCCGGTAGAGATCCAGCGCCGCGGAAAAATCCTCGATCTGCAGCCGGGCCGTCTCTGTTTTGGAATCCCCCACGTAGCGCATCACCTGCGGGCCGACCAG
>SLLM01000076.1 GCA_007134055.1 Ectothiorhodospiraceae bacterium
GCCGCCAATACTCCACCAGCAGCCAGGTCAGCAGCGCGGCGTGCGGAATCACCAACCAGGCGATCCCCTGGAAGGCCCCTCCGGCAATGCCGGCCCACTGCCAGATCACCCCCACCGCCGCCGCGAACACCGTGAACGCCAGTCCCACACCCACCGCACCGACGTGCCCCAGGCGCACGGCCAGTGTCCGCTTGCCCGCTGCCGCATCGGCTTCACGATCGGGAATGCCGGATAAAATGATGGCGGGCGCAATCGCCAGCAACAACGGCAGACTCAGCAGCCATGGCAAGGCATCATTCCAGGCACCCCCGGAAAACACGTAGCCGCAAAGCAGCACGCCGATGCTGTGAGTAATCGCCACATCCAGCTCGCCCAGCCCCCGGTAACACAGCTTCAGCGGCGGTGCGGTATAGCCGATGGCCAGCAGGGCGAGCACCCCCAGCACGGCCAGCACGCTTGTCGGCGCCGCCGGCGTGACGCTCAGCAGCCAGATCAGGCTGGCGACGGACCCGAGCAGCGCGACTGCAATTCCGCCCGCCAGTTCAGCGCGACTCAGCACACCCTCGACCAACACACGAGAGCCACCAGTGAAGGCGCTGTAGTAACGATTGTTGCGGTCGCTCGGCAGATCCACGAGCTCGTTGATCAGGACTGTCGCCGCCTCCAGAAAGAACAGACACAGGTAACCGATCCAGAACACCGGGCTGGCAAACACACCCGCCGACGGCGACAGCGCAAGCGCGCCGACCGCATACGCGACCCAGGTCATCGGATAGAACTGCAGCCGCAAGGCCCGCAGCCAGGCCCCGGCCTTCTGCCGAACGCGCTCGGCCGACGTAATCCGGCCACGCTGCAGCAGTTGTCCCTGACGCCTGGCCCGCTCCAGCCAGACGCGCCGTTGCCGCGCATCGGAATCCTTCACCGAGCCAAACGTCAGCGAACGCACCGGCCGGATGCCGCAGAACCCCAGTGTGGCCCGTGCCATGGCGTTCCTGCCGGGCTGACGATAGACCAGACGATGCACCAGCGGTGGCGTATCCATGGTCGTGATCAACTGCGCCGACCGGTTACCCAGCAACCCCTCGTAACCGATGCCACCTTCGCAGGTCCGGAATGCCACGCCCGGCGCCAGAATGCGGTCCAGGAACCCCTTCAACAGCGCCGGCGTAGCGCCCCACCAGGTGGGATAGACGAACACGAGGTGATCCGCCCAGAGCAGAAGATCGCGTGCCTCACGCAGATCCTGCTCGAGTGGCTGATCGTTGGGGGACGGTGTGCGTACGTGCGGGTCGAATCGCAGCGCTGCCAGGCTCACCCGTCGCAACTCCACACCGGCGGCACGGGCACCCTCGCAGAACGCATCCGCCAGCGAACCACAGAAGCTGTCGTCACGCGGATGACCGAGAATCACCAGCACCTTCATGAAAAGGGAGCATCCCTGGTGCCGGCCCGTGCTTGCTGTCCTCTCCGCCAGTCCGTCACGGCAGGAGGAGTCTCGCCCGTGTGACGCCAGGCGGCAGATTGCGCGGTGTCGCGTTGGCTGTCTGCATGCTGTACTACCTGTTGTGAGTCGACCAGGGCCTCGATGGAGGACTGCGGATGCCAGTCGTCCGGCACGAAACCAGAATCGGCGCCAGCCGGGAGGCGGTGTTCGCGCTGTTCTACGAGGTAGAGACATTCGCTCGCTACAGTGATGTCATAGAAACCATAGATCGGCTGGACGACCGTCGCTATCTGTGGAAAGTGCGCATCGCCGGTATACCGCTGATCTTCGATATCGGGCTCACCGAGGTTGTCCCTCCCGAGCGCTTCGCGTGGCGCTCGGTCAGCGGGGTTGCCAACCGGGGATGCTACCGGCTGGTTCCCGACGGTGACGGTACCCGTATCCATCTCACGCTGGACTACAGTCTGGGAAGCCGCGCCCTGGAGGGGGTAGTGCAGCTCGCCGCGGAGCCGCTGCTGCGCACGCTGAGTCAGGACCTCATCAGGGAACTGGAATGCCGTCTCGATACCAACAGGCCTTGCCGTTGAACCGGAGACCAACCGAAACACTGTTTCAGTAGGGTCTTGATCGTCGGTCGCCGGCTTCTGATCTGCGACTGCGGGACGCCCTTTTCACAGCGGCCCCTTGCGCGATCCGTTGTTTGCTTTCATTAAACAATCCGGACATTCGGACATGTGACCGCCAAGCCGGACGTCCCTCCATCGCATGGCGAATGAAATGACCTGAAAATCGGACACTTCCTGGGAAACCATCTGAAGATCTCGAATTCTTATATTGCAATCATGCGCTTGTATCACCGTTTCGGACTGGCGCGATTCTCGCACTATCTGTCCCAGCGAACCGGGAAACGTCCCCACTCGCCCTACAACGAGATCAAAGTGAGGAGGATGCGATGCGTACCAGACATCATGCTTGGTTGTGCCTGCTTGCCGTGCCTGCCATGGCACTGTCGACGGCCCTGCAAGCCAACCCGGGACAGGGTGTTGGAGCCGGGCCCGGACCGGGGAAGGATCGCGGCGGCCCGCCGGTCCTGAATGTGCCGCCCGCGGGTCTCATCGGCGACATTCGGCAACAGTATTATGATGGCGACAGCGACGACCTGCTCACGGCCGGCCTGGGCCAGGGCGGCCTCGCCGGCGATGCACCGGGGTTTGCCGACCCCGGGAACCCCACTGCGACGGAACTGCGCCGTCTCGCGATCTTCAACAATTATACCGCCCTGGTGCCTGTGGCTGCGGGCGGCGGCTACGGTGAATTCTTCGGCCCGGCCGTGGGCAGCGACACGGTGGACGGCAAGATTGCCGGCCACGAGTGGATTGCATTCATGCGATCCGGCGAGGACAACCGGCATACGGTGATGGTGCAGGTACCGGACAGCTTCGACAGCCGTCGCCCCTGCATGGTGACCGCGCCATCGTCCGGTTCCCGTGGCGTCTATGGCGCCATCGGCACCGGCGGTGAGTGGGGTCTCAAGCAGGGTTGCGCGGTGGTCTACACCGACAAGGGCACCGGCATGGGTGTCCACAATCTCGAGCGCGGTACCGTCACCGCCATTGACGGCACCCTGGTGGAGGCCGGCAGCGAGAGCGCGGTCTTCTCGGCACCTATTGCCGCTGCCGACCTTGAGTCGTTCAACGCCGACAACCCGAAGCGGATCGCCTTCAAGCACGCCCACTCCCGCGCGAACCCGGAGAGTGAGTGGGGTCAGAACGTGCTCGACTCCATCCGCTTCGGCTTTTTCGTGGTCAATGAACTGTACGGGCAGCAGGACGCGCTGGGACGGCGCATTCCCACCATACGGCCGGGCAACACCGTGGTGATCGCTTCGGGTGTGTCCAACGGGGGTGGCGCCGCGGTGCTGGCACTGGAGCAGGACACTGGCCGGCTCATCGACGGCCTTGCCGCTTCCGAACCGAACGTGAACCCCACTGTGAGGCGGGATTTCACCATCCGCCAGGGCGACGGTCCGGTGCTCGTCGAGCATAGCCGCTCGCTGCTGGACTACCAGACGGCCCTGGCGGTGTATCAGGGCTGCGCCAACGCCGCGCCGTCGATTGCGGCAGCGCCGTTCAACCTGGTGACCGACGCACGCGGGGATATCGCAGCCAACGCCTGCGCCCGCCTGGCGGATCTGGGCCTGGTCACGGGGAATGACACCGACGAGCGGGCGGAGTCCGCACTGGCGGTACTTGCCGGCGAGTTCGGCTTTCAGCCGGAGCAGAACCTAGTGCAGCCGGTGACCTGGTGGGCCAACGTCTCGACAGGCATTGCGGTGACCTACGCCAACGCGTACGGCCGTTTCGGCGTCGAGGACAAACTCTGCGACATCACCTTTGCCGCGACGGATGCCGGCGCGGGCGGCGCCGTCACACCGCTGCCGGATGCCGCGGAGCGAGCCATCTTCAGCACCGGCAACGGCATACCCCCCACGGGTGGCGTCAACCTGGTGAACGAGAACGCGGACCAGGGCGTGCCCACGGAGATCGGCCTGGCGCGGTCTCCGAATACGGGCAGCGCCGACTATTCCCTGGACGCCTTCCTCTGCCTGCGCGGCCTGGTAGACGGCGACACCGATGGCGCCAGCCGGGTCGCCGAGGGCATCGACGAGATACGCGCCACCGGCGACCTGCAGGGTCGCCCGGCGATTTTCGTGACGCCCCGCGGAGATCAGATCCTGCCCGTCAACCACACATCCCGCCCCTACGTGGGGCTGAACCGCCTGGTTGAAGGCAAGCCAACGCGGCTGCGGTACTACGAGGTGCTGAACGCCCAGCACCTGGACATCCTCAACAACTTCCCGGGCCTGGATGCGCGGTTCATCCCACTGCACTACTACTACTTCCAGGCGCTGGACAATCTCTACGAGCACCTGCGGGGCGGCACGCCACTGGCGCCCAGCCAGGTGGTACGGGCGCAGCCCCGGGGTGAGGGAGCACCGGCGCTGAGTGCGGAAAACCTGCCGGACATCAGCAATTCCCCGGACGCGGCCGATCTGATCCTGTTCGAGGACAGCCAGCTGCGGATTCCGGACTAGGGAAGGTTAAACGCCCCTATCCGGAAAGGGCGACGGACTATCCACCGCTGGAGGTCGGGACGGGCGGCCCTTTACCGCCCGACCTCCCGCTCCATTCAGCCATCGCCCATACTAAGGACGATGGCGCCAACCCAATAGCGGTCCAGCCGGTACCTTGCATTGTCCTGACGCGCACCGATCGTATCCCGGACCCGGTTCATCGTGCGCCACCCGCCCGTCTCGGTCAGGCCGGGATCGCAATGGTCAGAA
>SLLM01000018.1 GCA_007134055.1 Ectothiorhodospiraceae bacterium
AGGCGCAGCAGCGGCGGCAGTAAACCCGGCGGCGCCGGCGAGGGCAGCTGTGCCGGCCATGCCGGCGAGCGTCGATGCTATGGAGGCTATCCGGCTGGGATTCAGATCCCCTTGGGAGAGATCCCTCGCTATGGCTCCGCTGTCGTCGTACAGTGCAAATGCGTTCGCATAAGGTATTTTCCGGCCTGCGTATCGGGCGAAACCGTCAAGTGCCTGGATCGCGTTGGCAGCAGCAGTCTGCAAGTGCCCTTCATCGGCATTATTGGCTGCCGATGCCATGTTGGAGGATGTAGGCGCTTTTCCAAACGCGACTTGAATTGCACGGATGGCATTGATATCCATTTTAGTCGAATCCTTTCGATAGTGAGTTTCTTATCGCGGTTGCCAGATATCTAAAGAACAATAAGAAAAACAGAATGCTTCCAATTATGCTGTATATTCTTGACCTTTTTAGTTGTAATACTTGGTCCTCCCTGTGCAAAACGGTTTTCCCTTGAATTGCAGCTTCTGCAATGAAGTTTTCATTTGACCATGGAGATAGTGGGAATGGGAACCACATGACCTTCGCCTCTTTGAAGGTTTTCCCCATTCGGTCTTCTGTTGGTATGGTGCTGGCAGAGAAGCAGTGATTGCTCGTGTAGGATCCGAAGTGACAGCTAAAAACTTCGGTTTCTCCTTTGGCTTTTCTTAGGAAAGTCTGGTAATTGAATCTTCCGGTCCTTTTTATCGTGATGTCTCCTGTTGAAACGAGAAGATTCTGTCGTGATGGTATGTCGGTAATCAGGAGGTAATAGGATGGAATCCACACAAGCGACGCTGCAATAACGACCCCTAAGGTCAATGCAAACTGGTCCCACCTGTCCCCGTATCGCCACCAGTGCCGGAGGGCGGTAATCGAGTACCAGGGGACATCCGCAATCCCTTTGGCACGATTTGACGCATGGTTGCGACCGGGGCGTTCGACTCCCGTCATCGCTCCCGTCCCGCTTCGTTGAATGCCGAGACGATCGGAGCCGCGAAGAATTCGATGAGGCGGCGCTGGCCGATGGCGATTTCGGCGGAGATGCTCATGCCGGGGGTGAAGCGGACGCGCTGATCGTCGATTTCCATCCAGTCACGTTCCAGTTCGATGCGGGCCAGGTAGCGTGGGCCTGCCTGTTCGTCTACGACCGCATCCCGTGAGAGGTGAACCAGCGTGCCGGGTACGGTGCCGTATCGGGTGAACTCGAATGTCTGGACCTTGAGGGAGGCGGCCTGGCCCTCGCGGACGAAACCGATGTCGCGATTGAGGATCCAGGCTTCGACCACAAGGGGTTCGTCATCCGGAATGATCTCCAGCAGGGGTTCGGCAGGCTGCACGACGGCGCCCAGGGTGTTGAGGCGGGATTCGTGAACGATGCCGGAGACGGGGGCACGAAGGACCTGCTGGCGGTGGAGTTCCCGGGCCTTGACAAGCTCCTGGCGGTACTCCTTGATCTCCTCGCGCAGATGTTCCTCCTGCCGCAGGGTGTCCCGGAGCATGTCCAGGTGCAATTGTTCCCGACGCTGATCGATTTCCCGGATCTCCGCCCGCAGTTGTTCCACCCGGTGGGTATCCGCACGCAACTGCCCGCGGGCTTCTATCAGGGTCTGCTGGAGTTCGAGCCATTCCATGCGGGGTGCGAGGGCGTCCTCCTGCAACACGCGTACCGCTTCCGTGCGTTCCTCGATCAGGGGCAGTGTCTGGCTGTTGCGGCGAACCATCGTTTCGGCATAGGCCAGCTCCCCCTGGCGGGCGTCACGCTGCTGTCGCAGGGTGAAGTCCGTTGCCTGCAGCGCCTGAAGCTCCATGGCGAGCAGGGGGTCATCCGGCAGGTCCGCGGGAATGTGGGCAATACCGCCGCTACGTGAGGCGGCAAGCAGTTCGTCGACCCCGCGAATCAGGGCACGGAGTCGGTTCTGCCGCTGGACGCGGCCGCGGACTGCTTCCTCCAGGCGCCGTACGTCAGCTCCGGTCAGGGTGCCGTCCAGGGTGACGAGCGGCTGGCCCCGGGAGACCCGGTCACCATTGGCCGCATGAATCGCGGTGACGGTTCCGGGGCTTGCCGGTTGCAGGGTGCGCACCTTGCCGGCCGGCAGCAACGTGCCCTCGGCGACGGCGATTACGTCCACGCGGCCGATGCAGGCCCAGACGACGGCCAGCGTGAACAGTGACATGATTGTCCAGAGCAAGCCGCGGCCCAGCGGGCTCGCGGGACTGGCCTCCAGTTCCATCGCCGCCGGCAGGAAGGCCCGCCGGGTTGCCTCCGCCGCCGCTTGCCGAAGCTGACGGATGCCTTTCATGGTGAAGCCTCCGCCCCGGCAGGCGTGGCACTGGAAGGCGCCGGGGTGCCACCCTGCAAGGCATGCAGTGAGGCGTAGAGACCACCCTGCCGCAAGAGTTCATCGTGGCTGCCGGATTCGATGATCGCGCCGCTGTCCATGACGATGATGCGGTGCGCGGGGCGCACCGTGGACAGCCGGTGGGCGATGATGAGTACCGTGCGGTCCATGCAGATGGCAGCCATGTTCGCCTGCAGGGCATGTTCGGATTCGTAGTCCAGTGCGCTGGTGGCTTCGTCCAGGATCAGGATCCGCGGTTCATTGAGTAGCGCCCGGGCGATGGCAACCCGCTGCCTCTGCCCGCCGGAGAGCAGGCAGCCCTGCTCGCCCACCACAGTGTCGTAGCCCCTGGGCAGCTCCAGGATGAACTCGTGCGCCCCGGCGAGCCGGGCCACGCGCATTACCCGCTCCATGGGTGCACCGGGGTCGGCGAAGGTGATGTTCTCCCGCACTGAGCGGTTGAAAAGGAAGCTGTCCTGCAGGACCACTCCCACCTGTCGCCGCAGCCAGGCCGGATCCACCAGCGAGAGATCGACCCCGTCCACGAGCACCCGGCCGCCGTCCGGTATATAGAGCCGTTGCACCAGGCGCGTCAGGGTGCTCTTGCCGGAGCCCGAACGGCCGACCACTCCGAGCACCTGTCCCGCCGGGATGGTGAGATCGATAGCCCGGAGCACCGGTGGGCCGGTCCGGCTGGTAGCGAAAGCTCACGTGCTCGAAACGGATCTCTCCGTGGAGTTGCGGCAGCGACGTGCGGTTCGGGTCATAACCCGGTTCGGCGGGCGTGTTCAGTATGTCGCCCAGCCGCTGCAGGGAGATCCCTGCCTGCTGGAAATCCTGCCATAGCTGCACCAGGCGCAGGATCGGCCCGCTGATGCGTCCGGCGATCATGTTGAACGCAATCAGCATGCCGATGGTCATGGCGCCGCTCATGACCAGTCCGGCACCGACCCAGAGGATGGAGACGGTCATCACCTTGTTGATGAGGCTGGCGGACTGGCTGGCGATGTTGCCGAGGTTCATGGCCCGGAAGGAGGCGTTGACGTACGCGGCCAGCCTGTCTTCCCAGCGGCGTTGTACCTGCGGTTCCACCGCCATGCTCTTGAGCGTGTCCATGCCGGTGACCGATTCGACGATGAACGCCTGGTTCTCCGCTCCGCGGCGGAACTTCTCCTGGATCCGGGCGCGCAGCGCAGGCGTGATCAGCACCGACAGCAGTGCGTAGCAGGGAAGGGTCGCCAGGACGACGAGGGCCAGGGTGACGTTGTAGAGGAACAGGACGGCGAGGAAGACCACGGTGAACAGCAGGTCGATGATCAGTGTGACCGAGGAGCCGGTGATGAACTCGCGAATCGTGTCCAGCTCCCGGACCCGGGCCACGGTGTCGCCAACCCGCCGCGCGGTGAAATAGCTCACCGGCAGATGGGTAAGATGGTGGAACAGCCGGGCGCCCAGAATCACGTCGATGCGGCTGGTCGTGTGGGAAAAGACATAGGTGCGCAGGGCGTTCAGGAGCACGTCGAACAGAGAGACGGCAAGCAGCCCGATGGCGAGAACATGCAGTGTGGTACGGCCCTGATGGACCAGTACCTTGTCGATCATCACCTGGAAGAACAGCGGCGTGATCAGGGCGAAGAGCTGAATAAAGAGCGAGGCAACGAGCACTTCGCCCAGCAGCCTGCGGTGCTTGCGGATGGCGGGCAGGAACCAGCGGATGCTGAAGCGTTGCGACGCGTCGAAGATCGTGTCGCGACGGGTGACCAGTATGCAGTCGCCGGAGAGGATGGCATCGACCCGGTTGATGTCGACGGTGTCCGGGCGGCCATTGACCGGGTCATGGATCAGTGCCCGCTCGCCGTCGACCCGAGCCAGCACCAGGAAGTGTCCATCCCGGTGCCGGACCACGGCGGGCAGGGGCATGTCCGCCAGGCGGGACGGCGCCAGATTCACGGACCGGGCCCGCAAGCCGAGCTGCCGCGCGGCACGGACAAGGTCCGGGATGTCCAGGCCGCTGTCTCCCTTGCCGGCATTGTGGCGGATCTGGGCGGGTTCGGCCGCCACGCCGTGAAATCTGGCTACGAGGGCGAGTGCTTCGGGCCCGCAATCGGGCGAAGTGAGGGCATCCATGATCTGTCAACCGCATCCATGCGAACGGGAAGACTAGACCGTAGCGCCCGCGGAGACAAGCGTGCTTCCAGTGCGGGTCCCCATGGCAACGCCCGGTCTCCTCGGTTGCCCCGATGCCATGTAGACAAAATAACGTATTTGTATACAAATAGGGCCTCATAGTACTCGACAGCAGTGAATTGTGTGCTAGCTTTATTGAGCAGGTGCTGGTGATCAGGGTAGGTATCCGGTGGCGGAAGGAGTTGCGGGACCACTGACCTTACGGGAGGCATCGCCCTGGCGCGGCGCCGTCGTGTGTTGTGCCGGCAAGGCCTGCGGGCGTGGTCGGTTCAAGGCGGGTGCGCGAGACACCGCCGATACACCCCGCAACGGTGCCCATCGGGCAGTCCGGGCAGCGGCCGTGGACGCGGTTGTCCATCGCGTATGCTGCGGCTGCTGCATGTTCTCCCCCGTGTTCCGCCATGGCGCTCTGGCAGGCCACTGAGACATGGCGATGCTTCCTGAAAGAGCGGCCGTTCCCCCGGATCAGGGGCACAGCGAGGGGCGTGCCCTGGTCGCGACAGGCCTGGCGTACGTGGATGCGCTGATCCGCACGCTGGCCACGCTGGCTCTTGCGCTGCTGATCACGATCATCTTCGCGAACGTGATCGCCAGGTACGTGTTCAGCAACTCCATCGTGTGGGCGCAGGAAGCAGGGATATGGTTGTTCATCTACATCATTTTCCTCGGCATCCCGCTCGCACACCGCGCACGGCTGCACCTGTCCCTGACCCTGTTCGTCGAGATGCTGCCGCCCCGGTTGCGCCGGGTCACGGATATCTTCGGCGATGTCATCATTGCCTACGTAACGGTCATGCTCTTCGTCGCCGGGCTGGATCTGATGGCCCGGATCGGAGGAACCAGTCCGGCTCTCGGGGTCCCGATCTGGGTGAAGTTCGCGCTGATACCCTTCAGCTGCGCAGTGAGCCTGCTGTACATCCTGCTGCGGGGGTTGGAGGGGCGCTGGCCGGTGTGGCACGGCCCCGTAGCGATCCTGCTGAGCGGCGTGCTGTACCTCACCATCAACCACTGGCAGCTGTTCTCGCTGCCGACCGATTCAGCGACCCTCGTGATGTCCATTGCGTTCGCCGCAGGCCTGGTCCTTGGGGTGCCGGTGGCGTTTGCCATGCTCTTCGCCGTGTTCATTTCCAGCCTCGGCGTCATGGTGCTGCCGCCCGCGGCGCTGGTGCAGAACATCGTCAACGGTGCCGGGAAGTTCCTGTTGCTGGCGATCCCGTTCTTTCTCACCGCGGGCACGCTGATGAACTCCGGGGGACTGTCACGGCGGCTGATGGATTTCGCGTTCTCCCTGGTCGGCCATTTCCGCGGTGGCCACGCGCAGGTGAGCGTGGTCTCGAGCCTCCTGTATGGTGGTATCTCCGGCTCTTCGTACTCCGAGGCGGCGCTCAGCTCCAAACTGCTTGTGCCGCAGATGCTGCGCCACGGCTACCCGGCACCGTTTGCCTGCGCCATCACGGCGGCCTCCGGGGTTCTGCCCAACGTCATTCCGCCCTCGATTGCCCTGTTGATCGTGGCCGCGGTGGCCAACCTTTCGGTCGGTTCCCTGTGGCTATCCGGAATCGGGGCGGGTCTCGTTATCGCCATCTGCCTCATGATCACGGTCTACCTGCTCGCCCTGTGGAAAGGCTTCACGCCCGCCGCGCAACGCAGCCCGGTGTCGGAGATGGCGATCAAGGGGCTGCATGCCGTTCCGGTGCTGGTGCTGGCGATCATCATTCTCGGCGGCATCCGTTTCGGGATCGTCACGCCCACGGAAGCCGGGGTGCTGGCCGTGGTGTATTCCCTGTTCCTCGGGATGGTGGTCTATCGCGAGTACGGCTTCCGCGGCCTTGCGCAAACCCTGCACCAGTCCGCGATGGAGGCGGCGCTGGTCGGGCTGCTGATCGCTTCCGCCGCGCCATTCGCCTTCATCCTGGTTGCCGAACAGGTGCCGCAGACGGTTGTCGCCGTGCTCGTGGACAACATTGGCAGCGTGATTCTGCTGCTGTTGCTCGCGAACCTGATCATGCTCTTCTTCGGCATGTTCCTCGATATCGGTGCGGCCATCCTGATCCTTACGCCGCTGCTGATGCCGCTGGGAATGGCCATCGGCATCGACCCGATCCACTTCGCCCTGATCATTGTGGTGAACCTCATGCTCGGCGGCCTGACGCCGCCCGTGGGCATGCTTGCGTTCATCACGTCCACGGTGACCGGGACGCCGGTTCACCTGATCTTCCGGGCGATCCTGCCGCTGCTCGCCGCTCTGGTCGGCGCGCTGATGATTATCACTTTTGTACCCGACGTCACCATCGGAATCCTGCGATTCGTTTGATGAAGGGACATGCGAGGCAATACAAGAGTCGCCAACCGGGAGGACAGACACATGAAACGCTCTACAGCATTGGCCGTATCCGTCACATTGGCGGTCTCCAGCGGGGTCGTGGGTTTTACCGCCGACCACGCCCACGCCCAGCGCACGGTAACCATCTCCGTTCTGCACGGCGACGACCGGCCCCAGGCAACCATCTGGTATCGCTTCCGGGACATCGTGGAGGATGAGCTCCCCGGCGAGTACAACTTCCGGATCGTCACCAACGCCGCCCTGGGCGGAGAACGCGAGACTGCCGAAGGCGTGCGCCTGGGCTCGATCCAGGGGGGCATGAGCACCCTGGCCAACATGAGTTCCTGGCTGCCCGAGGCACAGGTATTCGACATGCCCTATGTGTTCGAGGATGCGTCCCACATCAATGCCGTGGTGCAGGGGGATGTGGGACAGTCCATTCTCGAGGGGCTCGCCGATGAAGGCTTCCGGGCCCTGGGGTACGTGATCTACGGCGCCCGGCACCTGATCTCCACCCAGCCGATCCGTGAGCCTGCCGACGTCCAGGGAATGCCCATGCGCGTAATCGAGAGCCCACTGCACATGGGGCTTTGGGAGCATCTGGGGGCGAATGCAACCCCGGTCCCGATACCGGAGGCGTACGGTGCCATGGAAACGGGCGTCGTGGAGGCCATGGATTTCACCAAGACCGGCTACGAGAGTTTCCGCTTGTACGAAGTCGCGCCCTATTTCTCCCTCACCGGGCATATCTGGTCACTTGGCGTGCTGTATTTCTCGGATGACTTCTGGCAATCGCTGCCCGATGACCACCAGTCCGTATTCGAGGAAGCGGCGCACTCCGTCATCACACTCTTCAATGAAGAGACCGAAGTGGAACACGAGGAGTCGATCGCACGCACCGAGGAGCAGGGCGCGACGATCATCGAGATCGACCGCGAGCAGTGGGAGAGCGCCATACGGCCGTTCTGGGAGGAGTTCGCGGACAACGTGGGCGGACTGGAGCTGATCGAGGAGATTGCCGAGACACGCTAGGGAAGCGCGGGGCCGGGCCCCTGGATACCGGTCGCAGCTGGTTCCTGGAGTGCTGTGTCCCGGTCCGGCAGCGACGGCTGCCGGACCGGGGAGGGCCTTGCCGGGTGGCGCACCGGGACTCCGGCGCAAGCGCTGGAATCCGTCAGCAGCCTCCCCGGAGACGGCAGGGCTTCCAATGAGCACCGCGCCGGATTCCGGGAGCCCGGGAATCTTCGCATGGAAGGTGGATGAGTAACCCCATGACAGCGAAACGTGTAGACAAATCCGGGGCAGCTCGGGCTCATGCCAGGGCGGAACCCGTCAGACAGTCCTCCGCCGAGCGCGTAAGACATCTGCTCGCCGAGGAGATCGTCTCGGGCCGGCTTGCACCCGGCACCCGCCTGGAGGAGCAGAGCCTGGCGGATCGATTTCAGGTTTCGCGCACGCCGGTGCGGGAGGCTGTCCGGCAGCTCGATGCCGCGGGTCTGGTCATGGTACGTCCGCGCAAGGGCGTCATCGTTACCGAGATCGACGTGGACATGTTGCAGGAACTCTTCGAAGCGCTGGCTTCCGTGGAGTACCTGCTCGCCCGCTTTGCCGCCCAGCGCATGAGCAACATGGAGCGGTTGCGCCTGCGCCAGATACACGAGGCATGTGGCGTGGCGCACGAGAATCGTGATTACGACACGTATGCCGAACTCAATCACGATTTTCACTCCGTGATCTATCACGGTGCGCGCAATCGTCATCTGCATTCCATCGCGGAGGGACTGCGGCTGCGCCTTCGACCCTACCGCAGTACCTCGTTCCGTACCGGAGGCAGGATGGATAGTTCAATGCGGGAACATGGCGAGATCGTCCAGGCGATCCTGGACGAGGATCCGGAGGCGGCGGGACAGGCATTGCGCGCCCATATCGACGGCTCGAGCGCGAATGCCATGCGCTATTACCTGGAGCATCGTGCGGCATCCGGCGATGCCGGGTCCGTTCGCGACAGGCAACACCAGGAGGGGGCATGAGCCATATCCTGCCCACGCGCCCCGAGGTTCGCGGCCACCTGGGCGCGGTCGCTTCCACCCACTGGCTGGCGTCCCAGGCGGGCATGGCGATGCTGGAGCGGGGCGGCAACGCGTTCGACGCGGCCTGTGCCGCCGGGTTCGTGCTGCAGGTCGCGGAACCTCACCTCAACGGGCCCGGTGGGGATGTTCCCATCATCCGTTACCGGGCCGGAGTCGGGGAGGCCGCCGTGATCTGCGGTCAGGGGCCGGCGCCGGCGGCGGCCCGTATCGCGGTGTTCCGGGATCTGGGCCTGGATCTGATCCCGGGAACCGGCCTCATGTCCGCGGTCGTGCCCGGTGCCTTTGATGCGTGGATGAAGCTGCTCCTCGAGGACGGCAGACTCGAGCTGCGGGCCGTGCTGGAGCCGGCAATCGGGTATGCGTTGCGCGGCATTCCCGTCGCCCCGCGCCTGGCCACGACATTGCAGGCCCTGGAGCGGGTGTTCCGGCGGGACTGGCCGACCTCCGCCGACCTGTATCTGGCGCGCGGGCTGCCGTCACCCGGTGAACTGATGCGCAACGAACGTCTCGCGGCTACCTGGCAGCGCCTGCTACGGGAGGCTGAAGCGGCGGGGGACACCCGGGATCAGAGGATCGCTGCGGCGAGACGCATCTGGTCGCAGGGATTCATTGCCGAGAGCATCGACGAATTCTGCCGCTCCACCCGGGTGCGCGATATCAGTGGCGGCGTTCACGGAGGGCTGCTGCGCGGCCACGACCTGTCATCCTGGCAGGCGACTTCCGAGCCCGCCCTGTCCCTGGATATCGGTGACTACCGGATCCTCAAGTGCGGGCCCTGGAGCCAGGGGCCGGTGCTCCTGCAGTGTCTGGCGATGCTGCGACACGACTCCCCGGGCGAACTCGTCGCCGACGATGTGGAACTCATTCATCGCCTGACGGAAGTGGCCAAGCTGGCCTTCGCCGACCGGGAGACATTCTATGGCGATCCCGACTTTGTGGATGTCCCGCTGGCAGAGCTGCTTTCGGAGGCGTATGCGTCATCCCGGCGCGAACAGGTGGCGGAGCAGGCCTCCAGCGCATTTC
Source organism: Ectothiorhodospiraceae bacterium (assembly GCA_007134055.1). Lineage (GTDB taxonomy): Bacteria > Pseudomonadota > Gammaproteobacteria > Nitrococcales > Aquisalimonadaceae > Natronocella. The sequence continues at coordinate 9,985 of SLLM01000018.1, forward strand.
GCCCCGGGGAGATACCCGGCTACGGGCATCCGCCGGATTTCGAGGCTGCCTGTGGTCGCCGCCGGCAGGCGGGAATCCTGGGGAGCTACGGCGCCGGCGAACCGACAATGTCCGAGGATTATTCCGATTTCAGTACCGGTGACACCTGTTATGTCTGCGCCACGGATGGAGAGGGCAACATGGTGTCCGCCACCCCCAGTGGTGGCTGGATGCAATCATCGCCGGTCATTCCGGCGCTCGGTTTCTGTCTGGGAACCAGGGCCCAGTCCTTCTGGCTCGATCCCGCATCCCCCAACGCCCTGGAGCCGGGCAAGCGGCCTCGCACCACGCTGACACCCACGATGGTGTTGCGGGGTGGTGCCGCGTACCTGGCCTGCGGGACGCCCGGAGGCGATCAGCAGGAGCAGTGGCAGTTGCAGTTCCTGCTCCGCCATCTCTTCGGAGGCATGGGCATGCAGGCGGCAATCGATGCCCCGGCGTTCCATGCCGAGCAGTGGCCGAGTTCGTTCTATCCACGCCAGGCTACGGCCCAGCGCCTGATCATGGAACCGCGTTTTGGCAACCGCACCCTGGAGGAGCTTCGCCGGCGTGACCACGAGGCCGAGTTCGGCGCGGACTGGAGCGAGGGACGACTGGCCGCCTGCTGCCACGTCCAGGGCGAGGTTGCCGCCGCCGCGAGCCCCAGGGGTGGGCAGGCCTACGCCGTCGGCCGTTGACTGCGAACCCGGGCGATGCGTGTCCACCAACCAGCAACAGGAGCAAGGCGATGACAGGAGACAGAACGTCGAAAGCCCCCGATCCCCTGGCGGGAGGCGACTTCCCGGAAGAGGAATACGTGCGCGACGGGCCGATGCGCGAGGAAATCATCCGCATGGCCGTGGAGGCACTGAACCGGGAGCATCCGGAACTTACGGCGGACAGTGTCAATCGCGACCCCCGGCATCGCCTGTTGTTCGTGGAGCTGCTGCGGGATTGTCGTCCGCTGCCGATCATCCGCGAGATCATTGCCGATGCCGAGAAGGGGCGACTCTAGGGAAATGCGTAGGCTCCCTGCGGGCGGCGCGGAGGCCTGCCCTGACAACCGATCTCGTCGAAAGGAGAGCATGGAATGAAGCAACTATCACCCGACAGGATGGCCGCTCCCCTGGGGGCATATTCCCAGGGCGTTGAAGTGCCCCCCGGCGCCCGATGGCTGGTGGTCTCCGGGCAGGTGGGCGTCGATACGCAAGGCGCGATTGCTGACGGCATCGAGGCCCAGTCCGAATGGGTCTGGCGCAACCTGACGACCTGCCTCGAGGAAGCCGGAATGGGGGTCGGTGACATCGTCAAGGTCACGACCTATCTCCTGGATCCGTCGGAGTTGCCTGCGTACGGCGGGGTTCGCTCGCGCTATCTCGGAGATCACCGACCCGCGTCGACCCTGGTGTACGTATCGGCCCTGGTGAAACCGGAGCTGCGGGTGGAAGTGGAGGTGCTGGCCGCCAGGGCGGATTGAACCGAGCGCCAGCCGGGGGGCGACTGGCCCTGGGCCACCCCCGGCCGGCGATGGATGCACTGCGGTGCTGGATCAGCTGCTGGCCGCCCGCCGTTCGGCTCCCCGGCCACCCTCGATCTCCGGGATCTCCGGAATGGGAACCTGGTACGGCGCGACGTCCGCGCGGATCTTGTTCAGCGCGCCAACGATGATGTCCACCTCCTCGTCCGGGTGGGTGGCCCCGAGGCCGTACTCGGCCGCCAGTTCCCGCGCCCGGGCGGCCCGCTTGCGCTCGCCCTCGGGCAGGTTCACCACGGCGTAGACGCCGTTCAGCAGACTGCCGCGGAGCTTCTTCGCGAACTTCTCGCCAAGCAGGACCTTCTCCTCCGCGCTTAGGTCATTGAAGAAGCGCTGCATGAGAATGCGTCCGAACTGGATATGGCGCGCCTCGTCGCGCAGGATCAGCTGGCAGGCCTTCCTGATCTGCGGGTAGCGCGCGTTGCGATAGCGCGCGCTCAGGAGCTCGCCCGACAACTGCTCGAACAGCGTGTTCACCGCCATGCCGGCGTAGAAGGACATGGTGCGCTCGTCCTTCTCGTCGTGGAAACGCGGGATCACCTGCTGGAAGTAGTCGCTGCGGGGTAGCGGCTGATAGGTGCCCAGCGCGTTGGCCACGCGAAACGAGGCTTCGTGGTGTCGGAGCTCCTCCTGGATGAAGTTGGACACGTGCTGCTTTACCTCGAAGGGGAGGTTCTCGTAGACGGCCTGCCGGTACCGCTCGGCACCGTAGGGGGTGGCGCCGTGCTCCATCCAGGCCCGCAGGCTCCACCATTCGGCTCCTGCCTCCAGCACTTCCTCCGGCAGATTCCGGGTTTCCTCCTTCAGCGCGTCCCAGTCGATATCCTTGTAGGCGTCCCAGGCCATGTCCCGGGCCTGCACGCAAAGGTGCCAGATGTCCGGAAACTGGAGTTCCGCGACAATCGGATATGGATTCGGGTTCTGTACCGTCTCCTCGAGCATGGATGCTTCCATTACACACCTCCTCCCGGGCATTTCGTTGGGGCACAACCCGGAGCTGCGCCATACTGGGTTGCAGATACCAGTCTAGCAGCAATAGTCTATAAATCTAGACTTACTGCGTAAACAAGCACCATAGCGAAAGGTCGGGAAGCGGGCGCCATGGAAACTCTCTGGGAACTGGATCGCGATTCCTCCCTGCCGTTGTATCTGCAGATCCGCCAGCGGTTACTGGCGGAGATCGCGAGCTGGCCGGATCCGGAGCAGCGATTCTACTCGGATGACGAACTGGTGAACCGTTTCGGCGTCAGCAAGATGACTGTGCGGCAGAGTATGAACCGGCTGGTGGAAGAGGGCATGCTGACCCGCCGTCGGGCGCGCGGGACGTTCGTCTCCAAGCGCGTGTTCGAGGAACGGCTGTCGCCCCGGCTTGATATCGGGGCGCAGTACGAGGCGGCGGGAGCAACCCAGGAGATCCGGTTGTTGTCCTTTGCCTGGGGGGAGCCGACCGCGGCGGATCGGGCGCTGTTCGACAGCGCCTTGCCGGTGCTGCGCCTGAGCAGGGTGCGCAGCGTCGGCGAGACGCCGGTGGCGGTCGACCGGCGATGTATGCCGCAGGCGGTTGCCGAGGCCGCCGGTTTCGATCAGAAGGCGGCGGTAGGGTCCATCATCGGGCACCTGCGTGCCCTGCCGGCGCCACCGGTTACCGCGGACTGGGTCATCATGATGCGTACCGCCGGACTGGAAGAGGCCAACGCGCTCTGGGTGGCCAGGGGAAGCCCCCTGCTGGTGCGGCAGATGATCTACCGGACGGCCGGGGGCACCGCCATTCTCGGCGGGGAAACGATGCATGCCGCCCACGCCGCGCGCTACCGGGTGACCCTGGACCTGGACCAGGGGCGGGAGGAGGAGAACTGATTGCCCTGCAGCAGTGGACGGGGAATCGTCGGCAACCGTTTACCGGGTGTATTCTGGAGTCGGCAGGGAAGACGGACCAATGCGCGCACGATGCCCGGAAGGTGGGTAAGATGTGCGCTTCGCCGTCCTGCGCAGTTCGATGGCGACACGTCCTGAACCATCATGGATCGCAACGCGGTTCAAATAAAGGAGATGCAGAGCTATGGCCGCGAGAGGAGTCAACAAGGTCATCCTGATCGGCAACCTGGGCGCCGACCCGGAAGTGCGCTACAGCCCCAGCGGCGCGGCGGTGACGAACATTCGCCTCGCGACCTCGGAGAGCTGGCGGGACAAGCAGACCGGGGAGATGAACGAACGTACCGAATGGCACCGGGTGGTGTTCTTCGGCAAGCTTGCCGAAATCGCCGGCGAGTATCTGCGCAAGGGTTCCAAGGTCTACGTGGAAGGGCGGCTGCAGACCCGCAAGTGGCAGGGGCAGGACGGGCAGGACCGCTATACCACGGAGATTGTCGCGAACGAGATGCAGATGCTCGACGGCCGCGGCGAGGGAGGCGGGTCCGGTGGTGGCGGCGATCGTTCCAGGAACACGCCAAGGCCGGAACAGTCCGAGTCCGCGCCGGCGGATGACGGCGGCTTCGACGACGATATCCCGTTCTGAGGTACAGCCGGTTGCTGGGAGTGATTGCGCCGGCATACGGCCCGGCCGCGGGGTTCCCTGCATTTCCCCGGCGCACCTGCTGTCGTCATCGCCTGCCGGACGGGTCACCGCGCCCGTCAGCGCAGGCGTTCAGGGCAGCAGTTTCCCCGGGTTCATGATGTTCCGCGGATCCAGCGCCTCCTTGACCGCGCGCATCATGTCGAGTTCCACCGCGGGACGGAAGCGGCTCATGTCCGCGGTCTTCTCCAGACCGATGCCGTGTTCGGCACTGAAGCTGCCGTTCAGGGATACGGTCAGTTCGTGCATCGCCAGGTGGACGGCAGGCGCGAGTTCGAGGAACGCGGCCCGTTCCATATCATCCGGCTGCAGCACGTTGAAGTGGATGTTGCCGTCGCCCACGTGACCGAAGGGGACGACCGTCCCTTCCGGGATGTGCTCCAGCAGCAGTTCAGTGCCCCGTTCCAGGAATTCCGGGATCGCGGAGATCGGTACCGAGACGTCATGCTTGATGACCGCCCCGCCCATGGACTGTGCCTCCGGCACTGTCTCCCGGATATGCCACAGGGCCGCGGCCTGTGAGTCGCTTTCCGCCACCACCGCATCGGTGACCAGGCCGTCCTCCATGGCTGACGCCAGGATACCCTCCAGGCCCTGGCGCAGGTCGCCAAGGCCTTCCGGGTGGCTGAGCTCCAGCAGCACGTACCAGGGGTGGCGCTGGTCGAAGGGGCTGCGGACGCTGTCCACGTGGTGCTCCGCTACGGCAATGGCCGCGTCCGGGAGCATCTCGTAGGCCAGGATCTGATCGCCCACCGCCTTCTGCAGCCGTTGATACAGCGTCGTCACGGACGCCACGGTCGGGCAGGCGGCCATCACGGTCTCCCGGGCGGCGGGCTCCGGAACCAGGCGGAAGACGACTGCCGTGATCACTCCCAGGGTGCCTTCCGAACCGATGAACAGATGCTTGAGATCGTACCCGGTATTGTTCTTGCGCAGACCGCGCAGGCCGTCCCAGGTACGGCCGTCGGCGAGCACCACTTCAAGCCCGAGCACGTTCTCCCGGGTATTGCCGAAGCGTACCGTGTTGTTGCCTCCGGCGTTGGTGGCGACTGCCCCGCCCACATGGCAGCTGCCCTCGGAAGCGAGGCTTACCGGGAACAGCAGCCCCTGTTCCCGCGCCGCCGCCTGGGCGGTGGCCAGTATGCACCCGGCCTCGACCGTCATGGTGGCGTTGTCGCGGTCGATGGCGCGAATGGTGGCGAGCCGGTTGGTGAGCAGGACCACGCCTCCCTGCGGCAGGGCACCGGCCACCATGCCGGTATTGCCGCCCTGGGTGGTGACCGGCACCTGCCGCTCATGGCAGATGCGCATGACCGCGGCCACCTCCTGGGTTGACCCGGGGCGTACTGCGCATACGCAGTATCCCCGTTCGATCCGTCGCCACTCCTCGAGGTGCGGTTGCAGTTCATCCGCGGATGTCAGCACCGCCTGCCGCCCCACCGCATCGCGCAGGGCGTCGATCAGGGCCTGGTCGGCTTCGCTGCACTGCTGTTCCGTCATCGTCGTGAACTCCGCGGCCGTGGTGCGATCCTGCCCGGTCCGTCCCGGCCTCACATGCCCGCCATGCACAGGTACTTGAGTTCCAGGTACTCGTCCAGGCCATGGCGCGAGCCTTCACGGCCGATGCCGGACGACTTGATGCCGCCGAAGGGCGCCACCTCGGTGGTCACGATGCCCGTGTTGATACCGACCATGCCGTACTCCAGCGCTTCACCGACGCGCCATGCGCGGGCCAGATCCCGGGTATAGAAGTAGGCGGCCAGTCCGTACTCGGTATCGTTGGCCATGGCCACCGCCTCCTCCTCGCTGGAGAAACGGAATACCGGCGCCAGGGGGCCGAAGGTTTCCTCCCGGGCAACCCGCATGGCGGGCGTGGCATCCGCCACCACGGTGGGCTTGAAGTACGTGCCCCCGAGTTCGTGACGCTCGCCTCCGGTAACGACCCGGCCGCCCTGGGAGCGGGCATCGGCGATGTGTTCCTCCACCTTGCGTACGGCGTCCTCGTCAATCAGGGGACCCTGGCGGGTCTCCGGATCCATGCCCGGCCCCACGGTCTGCTTCGCAACCTCGGCGGCGAAACGGTCGACGAATGCGTCGTAGATTCCGTCCTGAACATAGATCCGGTTGGCGCAGACGCAGGTCTGCCCGGCATTGCGGTACTTGGCCAGCATGGCACCGGTGACGGCCGCATCCAGATCGGCGTCGTCGAAGACCAGGAAAGGCGCGTTGCCGCCCAGCTCCAGCGACAGCCGCTTGACCGTGTCGGCGCACTGGGCCATCAGCTTGCGGCCGATTTCCGTGGAACCGGTAAAGCTGAGCTTGCGCACCGTCGGATTGGCGGTCATCTCGCCGCCGATCTCCGCGGCGGAGCCGGTGACGACACTGAAAACACCCGCCGGCACGCCGGCACGTACCGCCAGTTCCGCCAGCGCCAGCGCCGAGTACGGCGTCTGGCTGGCGGGCTTGACCACCATGGTGCAGCCGGCAGCCAGGGCGGGGGCCGCCTTGCGGGTCAGCATGGCGGAGGGGAAGTTCCACGGCGTGATGGCGGCGCATACGCCCACCGGCTCCTTGGTGACGACGATGCGGCGGTCGGCCATGGGCGGCGGCACCACCTCGCCGTAGGCCCGCCTGCCCTCTTCCGCGAACCACTCGACCATGCCGGCG
>SLLM01000006.1 GCA_007134055.1 Ectothiorhodospiraceae bacterium
ACAAGCACCCCAACGAGGAGTTGCAGCCGCGCGAGCGGGAGTTCCTCCGGATGGTGCTTTCGCGGCAGGGCCAGGAAGTGACCGTGCGCGATGGCTTCATCCCGCTGCCCGAGGCAGTGGCTGCCCAGGAGCGGGAGAAACTCGGCCTCGAGTAACAGCGGCAGTCCTTCAGAAGCCGCCGGTTCTCCGGCGGCTTCGCTTCTTTTCCAGAGCCCGAAAAATGCGTTCCAGCCGTGGGCTGCTGTTGCGCCGGGATACGCGATTTTTTAATAAGCAATTGATTAAAATAGCATTTATTTCTGTAACAATGCCGTCATATTGGCCGTGTAGCATCTCGTCCGAGTCGATACCGGACCAGCCTTTCGGGAACCCCACCCAATGACGGACCTCAGCACCTCATCCAGCGCCGCGGGCCGCGATCGGGCAACAAGAAACCTGTTGCCGGTCGGCGCGCAGCGGGCCCGGCTCCGGCGCTGGCGCGGCTTCAAGGATCACAGCGCCAAGTACACCATCGCTACGTTCGGCTTCAGCGTGATCGTCGCCCTGGCGCTGATCTTCATCTACCTGTTCTCGGAAGTGTTGCCGATGCTGCAGCCGGCGTCGGTCGGACAGGTCACCCACTATGACGCCCCCGGCGGTAATCCGGCCCGGACCGTGCACGTGGCGAGCGACCGGCACCGGGAGCTCGCCGTGCGCTTCACCGACGACCGGCGCGCCGTCTTCTACCGCCCCATGACCGGCGAGGTGACCCGGCAGTACGAGTTGCCGTTCCCCGAGGACGTTGCCGTGACCGCACGGGGTCGCGCCGAGCCCAGAACGCGGTTGTCCGCGTTCGGCCTCGAGAATGGCCAGGCCCTGGTGACGCGGCACACCTTCTCGGAGATCTTCGCCGACGGGGCCCGTAGCGTCGAAGGAGCCATCGAGTACCCGCTGGGAGATGAGGAAACCGCACTCCTGGACGTGGTGGAGGACGGGACCGCAATCACGCAGATCGCTGTGCAGGAAGGCAGCAGGGGGATTACCGTCGTCGCGGCCCTCGCCGACGGCCGCCTGCGCATGGTGCAGTTCGAGACAACGACGTCCTTCATGACCGGTGAGACCGAGGTGGAGCGAAAGGTCTACGATCTGGACACTCCGCCGGGGGACACCGAAATAACGGCCATCCTGCTCGATATCACCATGCAGAGCCTGCTGGTCGGAGATAGCGAAGGCCAGGTCCACTACTACAACGTTCGCCGCCCGAACGATGCCAGGATCATTGATTCCCGTCCGGTGATACCTGACCCGGATGCCTCGGTGGCTTCCATGGAATACCTGCTCGGAACCGTCTCCCTGATCGTGGGTGGCTCCGACGGGACGGTAGGGCAATGGTTCCTCGTCCGGGACGACGACAATGTTCAACGGCTGACGTTCGTGCGTGGCTTCCAGGGTCATGATGCACCGGTGACAGCCATTGCCCCGGAGTACGCCCGCAAGGGCTTCGCCACGGCCGACGCCACCGGCCGCGTGAAGGTGCACTACTCCACCTCGCATCGCACCGTTCTCGACACCCGGGTCGGGGACCGTCCTATCCGCGTGCTGAACTTCGCCCCGCGGGCCAACGCGCTCTATGCCGTCGACGACGAGGACGGCTTCCGTGTCGTGCCCGTCAGCAACCCGCACCCGGAAGTCTCATTGGGTGCGCTCTGGGACCGGGTCTGGTACGAAGGGCGCTCGAGCGAGGAGTTCGTCTGGCAGTCGTCCTCCGCCACCGACGAGTTCGAGCCCAAGTTTTCCCTGGTGCCGCTGACGGTGGGCACGCTCAAGGCGGCTTTCTACGCCATGCTCTTCGCCACGCCGCTGGCGATACTGGGCGCCATCTACAGCGCCTACTTCATGGCCCCGCGCATGCGCGGCATGGTCAAGCCCACTATCGAGATCATGGAGGCGCTGCCCACGGTCATTCTCGGTTTCCTGGCCGGACTGTGGCTGGCCCCGTTTGTCGAGAACCACATCCCGGCAGTATTCAGCATCGTCATCCTGATGCCGGTGCTGATGGTCGCCTTTGCCTTTCTCTGGACCCGCGTGATTCCCGAAGGCGTCCGCGTGCGCGTTCCGCCGGGCTGGGAGGCGGCGCTGCTGGTGCCGGTCGTGCTGCTGGTGGGCTGGATCTGCGTGGCGAGCAGTCCGTTGATTGAAATCGCCTTCTTCGGTGGCAACCTCCGGCAGTGGCTGACCGATGTCGGCATCACCTACGACCAGCGCAACGCCCTGGTGGTGGGCGTAGCCATGGGCTTTGCCGTTATACCGACGATCTACTCGATCTCCGAGGACGCGGTCTTCAACGTGCCCAAGCATCTCACCCAGGGCTCGCTCGCCCTGGGGGCGACGCCCTGGCAGACGGTGACCAAGGTCGTCCTGCTCACCGCCAGCCCCGGCATTTTCTCCGCAGTCATGATCGGCTTCGGCCGGGCGGTGGGGGAGACCATGATCGTGCTCATGGCCACCGGCAACAGTCCGGTCGTCAACTTCAACATCTTCGAGGGCATGCGCACCCTCTCGGCCAACATCGCCGTGGAGATGCCGGAGGCCGCCGTGGGTGGCACGCACTTCCGGATCCTGTTCCTGGCCGCGCTGGTGCTCTTCGTTCTCACATTCATCATGAACACCGCCGCGGAACTGGTACGCCAGCGGCTGCGCCGCAAGTACAGCTCGCTGTGATCGGGCGACCGAGCAAGGAATCCCTGGCATGAACAACTGGTTCAAGAGTGGCACCCCCTGGGTCTGGCTGAATGCCGGCGCCGTCGCGATCAGCCTGGTGATGGTGGTGGGGCTGTTGGTGCTGATCGCCGTCCGCGGCCTGGGGCATTTCTGGCCGAGCGAGGTCGTCGAGTTCGACTACACGCCGCCGGGGCAGGAGTCCCAGCGGGTGCTGGGGGAGGTCAGCCGCTCGGAGACCATGACCGCCCAGGCGATGCGCGAGGCCGGCTACGACGTGCCGGAGGGACAGGAAGTGGTCACCCGGCACCTGATCAAGCGTGGCAACCGGGATGTCACCAACCGGGACTTCGTCTGGTACGTGGGCGAGAACATGTCCGCGTGGCGCGCTCCGGAAGACGCCATGGTCGTCGAGCGCCTCACCTGGGGTGACTTCATCGGTTACCTGGTGGATTACCGTGAGGACGGCGAGGTGGTCGCCGAGGGCCGGCAGGCCCGGGAAGCTTTCCAGGAGCGCCTGGCGCAGACCCGGGAACAGGTGCGCGAGCGTGAGCGTATCGAGCGCTTCGAGATCGGTAACGTCAACTACCAGATTGAACAGATCCGACTGCAGCAGCGCGCCCTGGACATGAACCCCGACCTCTCCGACGCCGAGCGCGCCTCCCTGGGCGCGGAACTGGCGGAAGAGCGCGAGGCCCTGGAGGAGACCTACGCCGGGCTGGAGGAGCGTCGCAACGAGATCCGTGCCGACGTCGCCCGCTACAGCATCACTGCGGAGGTGATGGACGGCCGCACCCAGGAACTGCCGCTCTCCGGCATCGTCAAGGCCTGGTGGCCCAACGACATGACGCTGGTGGAGAAGTCCGGGCACTACCTGCAGAGCTTCTGGGAGTTCGTCAGCGGCTTCCCCCGGGAGGCGAATACCGAGGGCGGCATCCTGCCGGCGATCTTTGGCACGGTGCTGATGGTAATGATCATGTCGATCGTGGTCACGCCCTTTGGGGTGCTGGCGGCCATCTACCTGCGGGAGTATGCGAAACAAGGCCCGCTGGTGCGCACCATCCGGATTTCCGTCAACAATCTGGCAGGGGTGCCATCCATCGTCTTCGGCGTGTTCGGGCTGGGCTTTTTCGTCTATGCCGTGGGCGGCAGCATTGACCGCACCTTCTTCCCGGAGGCGCTGCCCGCGCCCACCTTCGGCGGGCCGGCAATCATCTGGGCCTCGTTCACTCTGGCGCTGCTGACGCTTCCCGTGGTGATCGTCTCCACGGAGGAGGGGCTGACCCGCATCCCCAGCACCATCCGCCAGGGCAGTCTCGCCCTCGGCGCCACCAAGGCCGAAACCCTCTGGCGGCTGGTCGTGCCGCTATCCGCGCCGGCCATGATGACGGGGTTGATCCTGGCCGTGGCCCGGGCGGCCGGGGAAGTCGCGCCGCTCATGCTGGTGGGGGTCGTGAAGCTCGCCCCCAACCTGCCGATGGACGGCAACTTCCCGTTCCTGCACCTGGACCGCGCGTTCATGCATCTCGGCTTTCATATCTACGACGTGGGCTTCCAGAGCCCGAACGTGGAGGCCGGCCGCCCACTCGTCTACGCCACCGCGCTGATCCTGGTGCTGCTGATCATCGTGCTCAACGTCACGGCGATCACCATCCGCAACCACCTGCGCGAGAAGTACCGCAGCGAGAGCGACTAGTGTCCAGGACGCTCTACCGAATGACACACGGGGAAATCGCCATGAATGAACAGACCCAGACCCTGACCCGCGGCATGAGCACCGGCGCGCTGGCGAGCAACCGCGGCCAGAAGCTGCGGCTTGATCGCGAAGAGCCCTGCATGGAGGTGCGTGACCTGGGGCTCTATTACGGCAACGACCAGGCCCTGAAGGGCATCAACATGATGATCCCGAAAGGCCGGATCACCGCCTTCATCGGCCCGAGTGGCTGCGGCAAGTCCACCCTGCTGCGCTGCATGAACCGCATGAACGACCTGATCGATATCGCCCGCGTCGAGGGCGAGGTACTGCTGGACG
>SLLM01000114.1 GCA_007134055.1 Ectothiorhodospiraceae bacterium
ATGGAAGGGATCATGGCGGGCATCTCGTCCGGGGGTACGCTGGCTGCGGCATTGCGGTTATCCGCCGAGGTGGAGAATGCCACGATCGTCAGTATCGTGTGCGATCGCGGAGATCGCTACCTTTCCAGCGGCGTGTTCCCCGACTGACGGCTCGCAGGTATGGCATGAACGTGTTTGCATTCGACATCGAGACCGTGCCGGACCTGGACGGCGGACGTCGTCTACTGGGGCTGGCCGGCCTGGACGACAGCGAGGTCCGCGCCGCGATGCTGGCAGGCCGACGCGCGGAAACCGGCGGCAGCGAGTTCCTGCGCCTGCACCTGCACCGTATCGTGGTGATCTCCATTGCCATGCGCTCGGGAGAGCGGTTCCGCGTCTGGTCTCTCGGCGCGGGAGGTGATGACGAAGCCGATATCCTGCAACGCTTCTTCGAGGGTGTGGAGCGGTACTCCCCGACGCTGGTTTCCTGGAACGGCAGTGGCTTCGACCTTCCGGTGATGCATTACCGGGCGATGCTGCACGGGGTGCAGGCGCCCAGATACTGGGAAACCGGAATGTCCGAGCAATCATTTCGCTGGAACAACTACCTCAACCGGTTTCACGAACGGCATACCGATCTCATGGATATCCTGGCAGGCTACCAGCCGCGGGCCAACTGTCCGCTGGACGAACTGGCCACGCTGTGCGGCTTCCCCGGCAAGATGGGCATGAGTGGTGCCCAGGTGGCGGCGGCCATGGACCAGGGACGTTTCGACGAGGTGCGCGATTACTGCGAGACCGACGTCCTCAATACCTATCTCCTCTACCTGCGCTTTCAGTTGATGCGTGGTCACCTCGACCCCGCGGGGTACGCCCGCGAGTGCGCCCTGGTGCGCTCGACACTCGGGGAAGCGGGGCAGCCGCATTTCCGTGCCTTCCTTGACGCGTGGAAGGCGTCCGGACCGGAGTCCGCACCGACGCAGACGGACGGCTGATCGTGGGACGTCGGCGACGCCAGCGCATACCCAGGGAGCCGGTGGAAGCCGATGTCTCCGGGCTGTCGCACGAGGGCCGGGGCGTCGCCCAGGTCAACGGCAAGGCCGTTTTCGTGCACGGAGCGTTGCCGGGGGAACGGGTCCGGTTCCGCTACACCCGGGTTCACCGCCGTTTCGATGAAGCCGTCACCGACGAGGTGATCGAAGCCTCGCCCGAACGGGTCGAGCCGGCCTGCGCAGCGTACGGGGTATGCGGCGGATGCAGCCTGCAGCACATGCACGGCGACCGGCAGATCGAGTTCAAGCAGACCGTGCTGCTGGAACTGTTACAGCGTTTCGGTGAGGTGCAGCCGGAAGCCACGCTTCCCCCCCTGCGTGACAGCCAGTGGGGCTACCGCCGCAAGGCGCGACTGGCGGTCAGGCACGTTGCCGGCAAGGGCCGGGTACTCGTGGGGTTCAGGGAGCGTCACAGCCCCTACGTTGCGGACATGGTGCGTTGCGAGGTGCTGGACCCGGCCGTCGGTCATCGTCTCGACGATCTCTCCGGTCTGATCGGGGCATTGTCGATTCCTAACCGAATTCCGCAGATCGAGGTGGCAATTGGTGATGATCAGGTGGCGCTGGTGTTCCGCAATCTTGAACCGCTCTCCGAGGACGACCTGGAACGCCTGGGAGCCTGGGGAAGAGAACGGGACGTCCAGGTCTATCAGCAGCCGGGAAACGAATCCACGATCACGCCCGTCTGGCCGGCGGAGCCGACGCTTCATTACGACGTCGAGGGGGTGGGCATCAGGTTCCGGCCGGGTGATTTCACCCAGGTGAATGCGGGGATCAACCGGAAGATGGTGCGCAGGGCACAGGAGCTTCTGTGCCCCGGGACGGACGACAGGATCCTGGATCTGTTCTGCGGTCTGGGAAACTTCAGCCTGCCGCTGGCCCTGATCGCCGGGCACGTGATCGGAGTCGAGGGCTCCAGCGACCTGGTCGAGCGTGCCCGCGCCAACGCGCAGGCCAACGGCATAGCCAATGCGGAGTTCCATGTGGCGAACCTCACGCATTCAATCGAACAGTCCACCTGGTCGGTGGGACCATTTGAGCATGTCCTGCTGGATCCACCGCGTTCCGGCGCGGCGGAGATTCTCCCGGCAGTGGCGGCCTTGCGGCCCGCGAAGATACTCTACGTATCGTGCAATCCCGCCACCCTGGCCAGGGACGCGGGAGAGCTGGTGCACCGCCATGGATACAGGCTGCGCGAGGCGGGCGTCATGGACATGTTTCCGCAGACCGCCCACGTGGAGAGCATCGCCTTGTTCCAACGCTGACAGCGGATCATGATTTCCGGGGCGGGCGTGGGCCTTTGGCCGCAATGCCGTGACAGGGGAATGCCCATATGCAAGTTGAAGTGCTGGATCGTGAAACCTGTTTCAAGGGCTTCTTCCGTCTTGACCGCTACCGCTTGCGACATGGTCTGTTCGCCGGCGGCCTCAGCGCGCCGTTGACCCGTGAGGTTTTCGAGCGTGGCCACAGTGTCGGCCTGCTGCCGTACGATCCGGTGATGAACGCAGTGGTGTTGATCGAACAGTTCCGGGTGGGTGCGCTGGAGCATCCGGCTGGACCCTGGCTGTTCGAGATCGTCGCCGGCATTCTTGAAGCGGGAGAACCGGCTCGCAGTGTCGCGCAGCGGGAAATGGAGGAGGAAACCGGGGGCAGTGTGAGCGAGCTTCTCCCCATCTGCGAGTATCTGGTGAGCCCCGGTGGCACGTCGGAACGCACGTCACTGTTCTGTGGGCTGGTCGATGCCGCCGGGATGTCCGGAGCCATACGCGGTGTCGCGGAGGAGGGGGAGGACATCCGTGTGCATGTGGTGTCCTGCGAACGGGCGATGACCATGATCGGCGATGGTATCATCAACAGTGCAATGCCCATCATCGCGCTGCAGTGGCTGGCGCTGCACAAGGAAGAGGTGGACGATCTCTGGCTGGAGTGAAAGTCAGTCAAGCTGCTCCACCCGCAGCCACCAGCGCCACGTCACCTGATCCGCTCGCCGGGTAGCGTAGGTTCGTGACTCCTCTTCCTGGTCCCCGGCCAGGGTGGCCGCAATCAGCATCCACTTGCCCATGGGTCCACGCACAGTGGTGGTCAGCCCGGCACGTTCACTGTCCGGGCCACGATGCAGGTGTCCGGTCTCCGCCGCCAACTCGACATGTGCCTGATCACCGCGCACGTCGGTGCGCACGTACACGCCATCCCGGAGATCCCGCTGCCTCACCCGTACGCCGACCCCTGCAACGTCGCCGCCGAGGACCAGCCAGGCTCCCTGCCGGGGCCGGTGCTGATCCAGAACGATCCGTGCGGCTTCCCCGGCCTGTACCCGCACGGTCTGTATGCGGGTCTGCTCACCGTCCCGGCGTGTGCCCCGAGTTCTCGATTCACCATGCGACCGGTTGCATTCGATCCGCTCGCTGCGAACCTGCAGCAACAGCTCGGGTATCGGCGTGTCCAGTTCACCAACGATCGTCAACAGCGGGACGAGGTCGATCCGTGGCCCCTTCAGGAGCAACGTCCGGCCGTGGGGAACGATGGTCACGGAATCTGCTGCCAACGCTTCCAGCGTCGGCAGAAGTTCGGCTGCCTGGCGGTGCTCGAGGCTGATCTGTTTCTGATCGGCAGCGGTGGCTGCTGCTGCATGGATCATCAATGCCGACAGCAGCGCCGGCAGCATCCAGATGCGTGTATCCATACCGTTTCGACCTGACAGCCTGTCCCGGGTGGTGCAGGGGAACCGCGCAGGACCCCGGCGACACCCCTTCATTCATTCTGCGCGTTGCCAGGGTTCAACACCAGACAGGACTTCGCGAAGGGTGCGTGTGCCCGAAGTGGCGGGAGCCGATGGAGGGGTCGTCGTCCGTGCCTGCAGTGGTTATGCCCGGGGAGTTCCGCGGCGTCTTCAGAGATACAGCCTCCGCAGGGCTGCTGGTTGCACCGCCCGGTCCCAGCGCTCCGAGAACAGGCGCGACCAGCGTGCCGTATGGCCCCGGTTGTTCCTGCGACCGCTTCCCTGGTAACCGGTGCCGGGCTCCCAGCGGAGGTAGTGACCGCGATCGACGATCAGGAAGCCCCCGTCGTCGACATCCTCCTCCGCCAGTTGCCGGATCGTGATGAAACTGGTCAGTTGCCGGGAGAGTGCCAGCAGTCGATGTCCCCGCCGGACGATCGTGCCGGGGTCTGCGACCAGGATCCGCACCCGCGTACGCCGCCCGGAATCCACGACCAGTCGCCGCAGACAGGCGCAGATCTCCTCCGTGTCATAGAGTGCTGGATCGAGCAGGGGCGACTGGATATCCACCTGGCGATGCGCAGTCTGCAGGAGCGCGCCCACGGCGATCACGGCTTCATCGGCGGAGTGCAGAGCCAGCACTTCGTCACGCATGATCATCGGTTCCGGAAGTCAGGTACATGTGCCGATGGGGCAGACCGGCTTCTTCGAATACGGGGCCCTTCGCAACGAATCCCAGGGCTTCGTAGAAGGCTATCGCATGTGTCTGGGCATTGAGTTCCACACCACCCAGGCCCGTGCGGTGGGCATGGTCCACCACCTTGCGGGTGAGGAGGGCACCGATGCCCCGACGGCGCCAGGCGGGCAATACCGCGAGTCTGCCAAGGTGGCCATCCGTGGTAAGGCGAACAGTGCCCACGCACTCGTTCCCGGAGAATGCGAGCCAGTGACGGGCGGTCGCATCCTGCTCGTCCTGCTCGAGTTCCTCGGGGACCCCCTGTTCCTCCACGAATACCCGAAATCGCACAGGCATGGCGGCTCCCCGCACGCTCGCCCAGTCCCCCTCCACCACACATACTTCAGTCATCTCTTTCGTGCCTGTACCAGTACCCCAGGCGCAGCAGGTGTTCCAGCAGTTGCTGCTGGTCTGTATGGCTCGTCTCCACAACCAACTCAGAGACTGCAACATGACGCCGTGAAGTCAAGAGTCGTGCGAGTCGATAGGCCCTCGTGGTCAGGGGAATGGATTCGCCGTTGACGTACAGCCAGCCGCAATCCCGGGAAGAGGGAGCCAGCAGCGATGCCCGCACCGCCGGGTTGCGGCAAAGCTGTGCGTCATCGTCCAGGGGCAGGCCGTCGCTGGACGTCGGAGGATCCGGGGGCCAGGGGAAGCCTGCTTTCGGCCGCGACACGGCCCGCGCCAGGGCGCGGTCGAGCACCCTGTCGGCGCGCAGCAGGCGCCGGATCTGGCTGCGCGCGTTGCGGCGGCTGTCTTCATCGACTTCGAGGGGATGCTGCGCCGGCGTCCGCCGGTGATCCCGCAACAGCGGGCTCGTCGCCCCGTCCATGGTATCGATTTCCTCGAGAGCCTCCGTGATGATGTCCGTCAGGGCTGGCGCCCGCATGCCAACGGAATAGGTCATGCAGGGGGTCAGGGCAACTCCGTGATGCGGCACCCCGGGCGGCAGGTAGAGCACGTCCCCGGGTTCCAGGATCCACTCCCGGTTCGCCTGGAAGGCCTGTAACTGGCGTACGCCGCCTCGGTCGACATTGCGGTGATCGGCTTCCGCCCGGTCATCGATCTGCCAGCGGCGTAACCCCGTGCCCTGCAGCAGGAACACGTCATAGGCATCGCGGTGAGGACCGACAGACCCGCCCGGAACCGCGTAGCTGACCATGAGGTCATCAAGGCGCCACGCGGGCACCAGATCGAAGGCATCCACGATGAACGCCAGGTCTGGCAGGTGCTTCTCCACGTCCTGGACCAGCAGGGTCCAGTCATGCTCCGGGGCCGTGGTGAAATCCTGGGCGACAAATGGGCCGTGGCGTAATCGCCACTCCCCGGTCCCGGAACCGGATATCAGCCGGGATTCGACATCAGGCTCCAGCGCGAGTCCGGCAAGTTCCTCGGCGGAAATCGGAGATACGAAGCCGGGAAGCGCCCCGCGAAGCAGCAGCGGACGCTGCTGCCAGTAGTCGCGCACAAAGGTATCCCGGTCCGACTCCGACAGGCGGAGAGTATCCGCAATGTTCACACGTCACGTGCCTGACTGGCCGCGTTGCCGATGTAGGTCTCCGGGGTCAGGGCCGCGAGTTCCTGCCGGACCGCGGGCGGCAGTTCCAGGGTGTCAATGAACTGCGCCAGGCGTGCCGAATCGACGCGCTTTCCCCGGGTAAGCTCCTTGAGCCGTTCGTAGGGCTCGGGAATTGCGTACCGGCGCATGACGGTCTGGATGGCCTCTGCCAGCACCTCCCAGTTGGCGTCCAGATCAGCGGCGAGGCGGTCGTGGTCCACGGCGAGCTTGCCGAGGCCCTTGTCGACCGCCTCGTAGGCGATCAGGGAATGCGCCACGCCGACACCGACGTTGCGCATCACGGTAGAGTCAGTCAGGTCCCGTTGCCAGCGGGACACCGGCAGCTTGGCACCAAGAAACGAGAACAGGGCGTTGGCGATTCCCAGGTTGCCCTCGGCGTTCTCGAAGTCGATCGGGTTGATCTTGTGAGGCATTGTCGATGAGCCGATCTCCCCTTCGACAGGATTCTGGCGGAAGTATCCCATCGCGATGTATCCCCAGATGTCTCGGCAGAAGTCGATCAGCACGGTGTTGAAACGGGCCTGGGCATCGAAGAGCTCCGCCAGGCAGTCGTGCGGTTCGATCTGCGTGGTGTAGGGATTCCATTCCAGCCCCAGGCCTTTCACGCAATCCCGGGCCAGGGCCGGCCAGTCGACGGCCGGATAGGCGGTGAGATGTGCGTTGAAGTTGCCGACCGCACCATTGATCTTGCCCAGCACCGACACCTGCGCCAATTGATCGCGCTGCCGGCGCAGGCGGTGGACCACGTTCGCAAGTTCCTTGCCCAGGGTGGTTGGCGAGGCTGGCTGCCCATGAGTGCGTGACAGCATCGCTATTTCACTTGTTCTGTGAGAAAGGTCCGATAAATAATGGATTATTCGGGCCATTGCCGGCAGAACGACTTCGTCACGGGCTGTGGTGAGCATCAGGCCGTAGGCCAGGTTGTTGATATCCTCCGAGGTACAGGCAAAGTGGATGAACTCGCGCAGCGGTGCCAACTCCGTGTTCTCCGCCATGCGTTCCTTGAGGAAATACTCCACCGCCTTGACGTCGTGGTTGGTGCCCCGCTCGATGGCCTTGACGGCATGAGCATCCTCCAGGGAAAAATCTGCCACCATATCCGCCAGGTACCGGCTGGCCCCCTCGCCGAGCGGTGGTAGCTCGGGGATCCCGGGATGTCGGCACAGGGTCTCGAACCAGTGTATTTCGACCGCTACCCGATAGCGGATCAAGCCGAACTCGCTGAATATCGGCTGCAGGGATTCGCACTTCGAGCGATAGCGCCCATCCACGGGGGAGATTGCGGTCAGGCTGGTGAGGTCCATGACGACTCCGGGTGCTTGATATCATGTACGGAGGAACCGGCGTGTCGAGGAGGGTCGTCGCCGGACAGGTTCCTCGGGTGGCGCAATTCTACTTTCGCCATGATCAAAGTTCCACGTGCCGGCCAACGTATCCGCCAGTACCCACCAGCAAGCGAGGTCATCATGAGCGAATTTCGTACCGAACGGGACAGCATGGGCGAGTTGCACGTGCCCCGGGATGCGCTCTACGGCGCACAGACCCAGCGGGCGGTGGACAACTTCCCCGTCAGTGGCCTGCGCATGCCCAGGGATTTCATTCGTGCCCTCGGCCTGATCAAGGCGAGTGCGGCGGAAGCCAATGCGGAACTTGGACTGCTGGACGCCACGCGGTCGCGAGCGATCATCGCGGCGGCGGAGGCGGTGGCGGAAGGAGATCATGACGACCACTTCCCCGTGGATGTCTTTCAGACCGGTTCCGGGACCAGCAGCAACATGAACGCCAACGAGGTGATTGCCCGGCTAGCCACTGCCGACGCGGATGGTGTGGCCGTCCATCCGAATGATCACATCAACATGGGGCAGAGCAGTAACGACGTGATCCCCTCGGCAATCCACGTCAGCGCAGGCCTGGCTGCGCGGGAGAGGCTTCTCCCCGCGCTGCGGGAATTGCTGCGTCGCATCGAACAGCGGCAGACCGAACTGGTCGACGTGACCAAGACCGGTCGTACCCACCTGATGGATGCCATGCCCGTAACCATGGGTCAGGAGCTCAGTGGCTGGGCAAGCCAGGTGCAACACGCGATCCAGCGAATCGAGGGCAGCCTGCCCCGCCTCAACCAGCTCGCCCTGGGCGGTACGGCGGTGGGTACCGGGATCAACGCGCATCCGGAGTTCGGTTCCCACTGTGCAGCGATCCTGCAACGTCGGACGGGAATCGAGTTCCGCGTCGGAGACAATCTCTTTGAAGCCCTCAGTTGCCAGGATCAGGCAGTGGAACTTTCGGGGCAGCTGCGGGTGCTCGCGGTCTCCCTGATGAAGATCGGCAACGACCTGCGCTGGATGAACAGTGGTCCGCTCGCGGGCCTGGGGGAGATCAGTCTGCCCGCGCTGCAACCGGGATCGAGCATCATGCCCGGCAAGGTCAATCCGGTGGTGCCGGAATCCGTTACCATGGCTGCGGCGCAGGTCATGGGGAACGATGCAACCATTGCCGTCGCCGGCCAGTCCGGCAACTTCCAGCTAAACGTGATGCTCCCCGTGATCGCGTACAATCTCCTGCAGAGCATCGAAATCCTGGCAAACAGCATCAGAATCCTGGGAGCAAGGGCGATCTCCGGATTCACCGTGAACGAAGAAGCGCTGCAACAGGCCCTGGAACGCAACCCGATCCTCGTGACGGCGCTCAATGCCGCCATCGGCTACGAGAAGGGCGCCGCCATTGCCAAGCGCGCCTACAGCGAGGGGCGGCCCATTCTCGAGGTGGCCGCGGAACAGACGGACCTTTCGCATGACGCGCTTCGCATCCTGCTGGATCCCCGTGCTCTGACCCGGGGCGGAATCCCCGGTCAGTAGATGCCGATGACGCGCTGATGCAGGCAGTTCCCGGGCTCGCCTGTGTCTGCTTCACGGTCCGGGTTTCCTAAGGAGGGTGCATGGCGGTTTCCGCCGAGCGGGTGGAACGTACCTACCGCATTCTAAGCGGGGATGACAGCGACGAGCGCAGCTGTGACGCAATACCCGAGAGCGCCTGCTCGGACGTTCCTCGCAACTACGTGTACAACGTCGCCAACGGCGCCTCGACAAAGCTGGCGGAACAGTTGGCGGGACCGAACCTGGTGCTGCCCTGGGTGCTATCCATGCTGGGTACGCCGGCCGCCATCATCGGCCTCCTGATGCCGGTCAAGCAGGTTGCTTCCCTGGCTCCGCAGCTGGTGGTTTCCGGGCAGATCCGTCGGCTTGCCCGCCGGCAGTGGGCCTGGGTTGCGGCCGGCGTCACCCAGGCAATCATGTTGCTGCTCGTTGTGCTGTTCATCCTGGTGCTGGAGCCGGTGAGCGCCGGGCTGCTGGTCCTTGGCTGCCTTGCTGTGTTCAGCGTGGCCAGTGGCGTCGGTTCGGTCGCCTTCCAGGACGTCACCGGCAAGACCATACCGAAGGGACGCCGGGGACGCATGCTGTCGAACCGGGCCGCCATCGGCGGCATGCTGACTCTTGTGGCGGGACTCATGCTGCACTACGGCTTTGGTGACGCCGCCGGTGTCGGCGTGTATGCGGGCCTGATCGC
The DNA here is from genome assembly GCA_007134055.1 of Ectothiorhodospiraceae bacterium. Taxonomy (GTDB): domain Bacteria; phylum Pseudomonadota; class Gammaproteobacteria; order Nitrococcales; family Aquisalimonadaceae; genus Natronocella. The sequence goes on from SLLM01000114.1 coordinate 9,630, forward strand.
GGTGGCCGCGGTCCTGTGGCTGATCGGGGCGGGGTTCTTCGCCGCCATGGACGAGGCGCCAGGGGCCACGGAAGGCGGCCGTAGCCCGTGGCAGGAAGTCCGTCACGGGGTCGCGATCTGTCGCGATCAACCCGGCTATCGGGCATTCCTGTACACCCGTGGCCTGCTGTTGTCGGTGGAACTGGCAATGCCCTTCTATGCGCTCCACGGCAGGGAGACCTTTGGTGGCGAAGTCGCAGCCCTCGGCGTGTTCATCGTTACCGTCGGTCTTGCCGGCGTGATCAGCAGTCCGGTCTGGGGATACTTTTCCGACCGCTCCAGTCGCACGGTGCTCGGTGTCAGCGGGCTACTCGCAGTACTCGCAGCCCTGCTTGCCCTGACCATCGCCGAGATCGAGGCGCTGCAGTCGCCGGTAGTCTATACCAGCGTTTTCGTGACCCTCGGTGTGGCGGAGGCCGGCGTGCGGCTGGGCCGCAAGACCTACCTGGTGGATGCGGCACCAAAGGACGAACGTCCACTGTACGTTGCCTTCGGCAATACCAGCACCGGTGTGCTGGCATTGCTCGGAGGCGGCTTCGGGGTGGTTGCCCAGATTCTCGGCATTGATGCCCTGATCATGCTATTACTGCTGTTGTCCCTGGGAGGGGCCCTCATGGCCTGGCGCATGCCGGAGGCCGATCGCATGCTCAACCCCGAACGGGGTGGTTGGCTGGACAGGTGATGAACACGGTGAAGGTCCTGCTGGTGGATGATCATCAGCTCGTGCGAAGCGGCATCCGACGCATTCTCGATGATGCTCCCGACGTGGAGGTGATCGGAGAGGCGGGTAGTGGCGAGGAGGCACTGCGGCAGGCCCGCAGCGAACAGCCCGATGTGGTTCTCATGGACGTCAGCATGCCCGGAATCGGTGGCCTGGAGGCAACCCGCAAACTGTTGCGTACATCGCCGGAGCTGAAGATCATTGCGCTGACCATCTACATGGAGGAGCCGTATCCGTCCAGACTTCTCGAGGCCGGGGCCAGCGGCTACCTGACCAAGGGCTGCGACGTGGAAGAGATACTCCGTGCGATCCGTGCGGTGGCCCGGGGAGAGCGTTACATCGGCGCCGACATAGCACGCCAGATGGCGCAGGAAGGGTTCACGCGCCAGGGAGCAAACTGTTTCGACAGACTGTCCCAGCGGGAAGTCCAGGTCATGCTGATGATCACGCAAGGCTACAAGACCCAGGAGATCTCGGACACCCTGTGCCTGAGCCCCAAGACGGTGAGCACCTACCGGTACCGGTTGTATGAGAAGCTCGGCGTGGAAACCGACGTCGAACTGACCCATCTCGCTATTCGCCACGGCATGATCGATCAGTTGCAGTGACCCCACCGCTCGCACCATGACGGATTCCTTCGATCCCAGAGCGCTGATCCGCAGTCTCCCGGAGCAGCCGGGTGTCTACCGCATGCTGGACGCGGAGGGACGCGTGATCTACGTGGGCAAGGCCAAGCGCCTGCGTCGGCGCGTTGCGAGTTACTTCAACCGTGGCGGAAAGGATCCGAAGACCAGCACCATGGTGGCACAGGTCCGCGACATCGAGTTCACGGTCACGCATACCGAAGCCGAAGCCCTGATCCTCGAAAACACCCTCATCAAGGAGAGCGCGCCGCGTTACAACGTCCTGCTGCGGGATGACAAGAGCTATCCGTACATATTCGTTTCGGGGGACACGGAGTTTCCCCGGCTCGGTTTCCATCGTGGCCCGAAACGGCAGCCCGGCCGCTACTTCGGGCCGTTCCCGAGCGCCGCAGCGGTACGGGAAACACTGAGTCACCTGCAGAAGGTCTTCCCGGTGCGCCAGTGCGAGGACAGCTTCTTCAGGAATCGTTCCCGACCCTGCCTGCAGTACCAGATCAAGCGGTGCACGGCTCCCTGCGTGGGATTCATCGACCGGGATCAGTACGCACGGGACGTGGAACACGCGATCAAGTTCCTTGAAGGCCGCAGCGGCGAGGTGATCGATGAGCTGGCCGCGGACATGGACCGGGCCGCCGAGTCGCTCGACTTCGAGCGGGCGGCCCGCCTGCGGGACCGAATCAGCAGCCTGCGCCGCATCCAGGAACGCCAGTACATGTCGGGGGAGCGGGGTGACCTTGACGTGGTCGCCTGTGTCGGCGATGGGCGGGCCGCGTGTGTGCAGGTATTTGTATTCCGCAACGGCCAGAGCCTCGGCAACAAGGCGTACTATCCACGCATTCCGGTGGACACCACAGCGAGTGAAGTCCTCGCGGCATTTCTCGCACGGCATTATTTCGACAGCAAGCCGCCCAGGGAGATCCTGGTCAATCAGACGGTTCCCGACCGAGCGCTGCTGGAAGAGGCGCTCGCCACGGTCAGTGGGCACCAAGTGCACCTGCGAAGCGATGTACGGGGCGATCGTCGGCGGTGGCTCGACATGGCCGTGCAGAACGCATGGGCGGCATTGCAGACGCGTATCGCCCGGCACACGGGCCTGGAACTGCGATTCGAGGCGCTGCAGCACGCCCTGGACCTGGATCAGATCCCGGAACGCCTGGAGTGCTTCGATATCAGTCACACGGCCGGCGAGGCAACGGTGGCGGCGTGCGTCGTGTTCAACCGAGAGGGGCCGTTGAAATCGGACTATCGGCGTTTCAACGTGGAAGGAGTCACCCCGGGGGACGATTACGCGGCCATGCGCCAGGCGCTGGTCAGGCGTTATACCCGGCTGCGGCGCGGCGAGGGGGTTCTGCCGGATCTGCTAGTCGTCGACGGTGGCGAGGGGCAGCTTGCCGAGGCGTCGGGAGTTCTGGAAGAACTTCAGATCGAGGGTGTTGCCATACTGGGCATCGCCAAGGGGCCGGAACGCAAGGCGGGAGTAGAGCGCCTGATTCTCGCCGATACGGGCGAGGAGGTTATACTGCCAGCGGATTCGCCCGCGCGGCTTTTGTTGCAGCAGATTCGCGACGAGGCGCACCGCTTCGCCATCACCGGGCATCGGCAGCGTCGGAACAAGGCGCGTCGCACTTCCACCCTGGAGGAAATCCCGGGGCTCGGACCCAAGCGACGCCAGCTGCTGCTGAGGCAGTTCGGCGGACTGCGAGGTGTCTCCAGCGCCGGAGTGGAGGATCTCGCCGCGGTCAAGGGGATCAGCCGGCAACTGGCCCAGCGGATCTACGACCTGTTTCATGGACAGGCGACATGAGCGGAGGCATCCTGCGGCGAACCTCCACCGGACCTGCGTGGGTAGTCGACGCCTCGAGCGGGATGGTAGGGACGCGGGATTACAGCGGAACATGAAGGAAGCGCCGGGAAGGCCTGTATGCCGATGAACCTGCCCAACAGCCTGACACTGGGAAGAATCCTCCTGATCCCGGTGTTCGCCGTGGTGTTCTTCCTGCCCTTCGCGTGGGCCAATCTTGCCGCCGCCCTGGTGTTTGCGCTTGCCGCAATCACCGACTGGCTGGATGGTTTCCTCGCCCGGCGAATGGGGCTGACTTCCGCCTTTGGTGCGTTTCTCGATCCCGTGGCCGACAAGCTCATGGTGGCTGTGGCCCTGGTGGCCTTGCTGACAGTGAACCCCTCACCCCTGTTCGCGCTCGCGGTGGCGGTGATCATCGGCCGCGAGATCGCCGTATCCGCGTTGCGTGAATGGATGGCCGAGCTGGGCAAGCGAGCCCGGGTTGCCGTGAACGCCATCGGACGCTTCAAGACCGCAGCGCAGATGGCCGCGATTCTGCTGCTCATCTACGGGGAACCGGTTGCCGGGATCCCCGTCTATCACATCGGCCTGGTGCTGTTGTTCGTCGCGGCGGCGCTGACGCTCTGGTCAATGATCGTTTACCTGCAGGCTGCGATGGCCGTGATCCGGGAAACCGGGCGGACTGCTCCCAAGGCTTGACAGCCCAGTCCTGATGTCTAGAATACGCCGACGACAGGCGGGAATAGCTCAGTTGGTAGAGCACAACCTTGCCAAGGTTGGGGTCGCGAGTTCGAGTCTCGTTTCCCGCTCCAGATCCCAGGAACCCCGGCGTCCGCCGGGGTTTTGCCTGTCCGGCACCGGGTGCCCTGTAGTCCTCGTCAACGCGTGGCCCCCTTGCTAGAATGCGGTCCGTCAGGGCTCGGTGGCAGAGTGGTGATGCAGCGGACTGCAAATCCGCGTACGTCGGTTCGATTCCGGCCCGAGCCTCCATCCAGCCGTATTCTCGCACCGGCACGACGGGCACTTTCGCGACCTACGGTTTCGTCTCGACAGTCCAGCGCGTCCAGTTGCATGAAGGACCGCCCGCGGCGGCAGCCCTGCCGGGCAGGCGCGGGTTACGCCCGTCGGGCGGGTTCGGGGATTGCCGTCTATGGTGTTCTCCGATCATGAAGCTGTTGGTACACTCCGATGTATTCCGGCGTGTTGCGATAACAACCGTGGACTCCACCGTGACACGGCGAGGCCATCCGGAAGTTCAGTAGCCCACGCTCCGGAGCGCTCCGGGCCGCACAGCCCCGGGTGCTCTCCGGCTGTCGTGACCCGGCTCCACCGCGCGATTCGGCGGATGCCCGGTTGCAGTCCGGGGGGACCGGTATTTGCCATGAAATCCCGCAGTGCCCGTACGCATCGACCGTTGCTGGCGGTCCGGCTGGGGATGGACGTCTTGCTCGTGCTCATCCTCGGGATGGCGCTGACCATCGCGGTGGCGATGCTGTTCCAGCGGGCGGAGGAAGGGCGGTTGCAGCAGGCGTTTCTCCGGGATGCCACTGCCGTAATCAGCTCAGTGAACCAGACGATCGCTACCAAGTTGCGGGATCTGTCCGTTCTGCAGGCAATCCTTATCGAGACCGGCAGGGACGACCCGGAGCAGTTCCGGCGGCTTACCCGGCCGTTCCTGGACAATGCCTTGGCGCTCGGCTGGGTGATCCCGGTCGAGTTCGCCTACCGTGGCGCGCTCGAAGAGGAGTTGTCGCAGGATTACGGGCGCAATATCACCATCATTGACCCCGCCGACGGCCCTGTGGCACGGCCGGCTCCGGAACGTCCCCTGTACTTCCCACTCATCCATATCGCCTCGAGCATCCTGCAGAATCCGCCTGTTGGCCTGGACATGATGGTGGAGCCTCGCCGGCAGAGAACTTTACAGCGTGCCATCGAGTACCGGCAGGTTTCGGCGACGGAACCGCTGCCGCTGGTCACGGGAGAGGACGACAGTCGCTGGGGAATCACCATGCTTGCACCGGTCTTCCAGGGAGAGCCGCGCGATCCGGATTCCGGTTTCGCCGTCCGTGGCCTGGTGTTGAGCGCCATCGACTTCGCAGGCCTGGTCGGACTGGATAATCTCGAGCGGAGCGAACTTGCCGTAACACTGATCTACCGTCCGGAGATCGCCCCCTCACTGACCGTCCTGGAGTCCGGCCGGCCGGCCCCGACCAGGCACCTGGCCCAGCGTGAGACGGTGCACATCGCCGACCACGTGTACGAACTGGAGATCCGTCCGGCGATGGGGTATGCGGAGACCCATACCCGACCGGTCTGGATTCCCGTTGCCGTTGCCGGTTCCCTGATCACGCTGTTGCTTGTTGGCTACGTGGTCAGCATGAGAGTTCAGCGTCTCCGTGCCCTGGATCTCGTCGATCGGAAGACCGGCGAACTACGTGCGCGCGAGCGACAATTGCAGCGTCTCGCAGTCACCGACGAACTCACCGGCCTTTCCAACCGGCGTCACCTGGAGGACGAAATCGGCCGGGAGGCCGGACGTTTGCAGCGTTACGGGACTCCAACCTCCCTCATCATGCTCGACCTGGATCATTTCAAGCAGGTCAACGACAGCCTTGGTCACCAGGCGGGGGATCGGCTGTTGCGGGAAGTTGCGCTGCTGCTGACCGAGCGCACGCGGGAGACGGATGTCTGCGGCCGCTGGGGTGGCGAGGAGTTCATGGTCCTGTGCCCTGCGACGGGACTTGACCAGGCGCTGCACCTGGCCGAGGCGCTGCGGCTTGCCATCGCCGGGATGCCCTGCAGCGTTCCCGTGACGGTCACCGCCAGTTTCGGTGTGACCGAGCTGCGGCAGGACGACTCCGTGGAGTCTCTGCACCGGCGGGTTGACCGCCTTCTTTATCAGGCGAAGGATGCCGGCCGCAACCGGGTGGTGGCCGACCGCTGAAACCTGACAATACGTCCGGCAAGGTTAGTAGTAGTATCTGCGGAACCAGGCGGGAGTATACTGCCAACCCAAGTGCGTACAGCCCGGGTGGCGAAATTGGTAGACGCATCAGACTTAAAATCTGAAGGCCGCAAGGCCGTGCCGGTTCGAGTCCGGCCCCGGGCACCAGTCGCGAAACGCGATGACTCGCGACATTTCAAGTACATGCCGCGGTGGGGTTGTCCGTCCATTCGGCCCCGTGGAGGAGCAGTCATGAGCCGCAGGGATCTGGTCGACAAGTGGAATTCCCGCTACCAGGGGGCGGATCCCGATCGGGCACAAGCCGCGGAAGTGCTCGCCTGGTACATGTATCTGCTCCCGGGGTCCGGAACTGCCCTGGATGTGGCGTCCGGTCTGGGCGGCAATGCCATACTCATGGCCGGCCACGGGCTGGACACGGAGGCCTGGGATCTGTCTGACCAGGCGGTGGCGGCATTGAACCGCTTTGCCCCGAATCACTATCTGCCGCTGCGGGCGGTGTGCCGGGATGTCGTGTCGAAGCCGCCGGACCTGGAATGCTTCGATGTGATCGCGTGCAGCCGTTTCCTGGACCGCAGCGTGTGTCCGGCCCTGAGCGCCGCGCTGCGGCCCGGAGGCCTGCTTTTCTACCAGACCTTCACCAGGCTCCGGGTCCACGGAGGCGGGCCGGGCAACCCGGATTACCTGCTCGGTGACGGCGAGCTGCAACGCCTGTTCGCGGATCTCCAGCCGGTCGTTTATATGGAACTGCGTGACCTGGGAGACATTACCCAGGGGTTTCGGGATCAGGCCATGCTTATTGCACGCAAGCCTTGGGACGTGGCCACGCCGTGAGCATTCGGCACACGCTCTGGGCGATCGCCCTGTTCTCCGGGCTGTTGCTCGCTGCCGGACATCTGGTGGGTCAGCCGGGCGAAACCTGCCTGGAGGAGACGGAGCCGGTTCTTGGCATGGCCCGGGAAAC
>SLLM01000102.1 GCA_007134055.1 Ectothiorhodospiraceae bacterium
GATCATGTTGCCCTCGAATCGGGAGAGCATCTCCGCAAGGTACAGGTTCCCCAGCCGCAGGTTGGCGGACGGGGCCAGGAGGTCGTGTCCGCTGGGGACGCGCAAGCCGTGCCGCTGGGCCACCTCGCGACCCGTCCCGGGCATGACCTGCATCAGGCCGAGGGCGCCCGCGTGGGAGCGCGCTTCCGGGTTGAAGGCACTCTCCTTGCGGATCAGCGCAAAGACCAGCGCCGGGTCGACCCCCACCGCCCGGGCATCGGCCTTGACGTTCTCCCGGAACGCAAGCGGGAACCGGAGTTCCAGCGCGTCGTGCAGGCCGGCCCGGTTGGCAGCGTCGATGGTACGGTCCCACCAGCCCCAGTTGCGGGCAAGCTGCGCCGCCTGGCTCCAGTCCTGCGGATCAGCCTCCGCCAGTGCCGCGTGCCACTCGCGCCGGGCTTCGACGGCGTACCCGAGCCGAAACCACTCCCGTGCCCGCTGCACGCCGGGGCGCGAGGCGATGCTGGCCATGTGCTCGCGATCCACCGGCGCCTGTTCGTGATTCATGCTGTAGGGACGTCCGAGCAGATCTGCGGCGAGAAAGCCATAGTAGTGACGCTCGCCCGCCAGGGAATCCAGCTCGCTCTGCGCCTCGTCCACGTCGCCGAGCTCCCACAGGGCGTGCCCGAGCCAGTAGCGCCACTCGGACTGCCGTTGCTGCGCAGCGTCCATATCGCCAATCGCCTGCCGGACGCCAGCCCAGTCCTGCCGTCCAACCTGCAACCGGGCACGCCACTCGCGCACCGTCTCGTCAACCACGCTTTCCGGCAGCGCGGCCAGGAGGGAGACGGCACGGCGCTCGCGGGAGTATGCGGAACGCAGGGCAATTGTCCGCTCGATCCCGTCCGCCTGCGCCTCCGAGAGCCAGCCCTGCTCCCGGTATCGCGGCAACAGAGCAAGGGCGCGATCCCGATCACCACGCGCCAGGCGCCGGAAGCCATCGACTGCCAGTGTCCCGCCCCGGGAGCCGGTCACATCGAAGCCTGGGCCGAACAGGGAATCTCCGGGCCGCTGCGCAAGCTCCAGCCAGGAGTCGAGCCAGCGCCTGTCGTCAGCGTCCAGACGGGAACGCAAGGCCCGGGCAAGCCTCGGGTTGTCGGCGCGCATGATGCGTTCCATGCGTGCCCAGCGCTGGTCTGCGCTCAGCGCATCACGCTCGTAGAGCTCGGCGAATACGGGGTCACAGGCCCGGGGCTGGGAGTAACCCACGGTCCACAGTTCCGTTGCGGCGTCCAGCCACGCCTGATCCACTCCTCCCGCGTACCGTTGCGCGCGCAGGCGGTAGCAGGCCATCTGGCTGCCGCCCCCGCCGTGATCGAAGTCGAGAAAGGTATCCCAGCGTTCCCGGCGCGCCAGGCTCGTCAGCCACCGGTTGGTCAACAGGCGGGTGACCGGCAGATCTTCATGGCGTTCGAGAAAACCCCGCACCTCCCTGGCATCCGCACGGCCAATCCGGTTGAGGAGGTCGCGATACTCGAGGTAGGGCGTCAGCGGATACCCGGCGAGCGCCCTGCGCTCGACGTCGAGATCCACCGGCTGCCGTGATTCCAGCCGCTCGTAGGCGGCCAGGAAGCGCTGCCGCTGCTCCCGGTCCACATCCACGGCGTCACTGGCACAGGCGGTTCCGGCGAACAGCGACGCGACAAGCAGGCCGAGCAGGAAACGACAACGCATGCAGGCAACCTCCAGGACATGCAGTGTGCTTGAAGCCGACCCTTAGAATGCCCGCAAAAGTCACTGAAAAAAAGAGAAACAATCCACAAACCGCGACTGTTGCACTGGCGCGTGCCAGGCTTTCAGAACGGTTGGCGACCAGGCCACTGATTCCCGGTGACCGCCGCAGGAAGCGGTTCGTCCACCGTCAGGAGTTGCAGGTGACGGGAGTTACGCGTCCGATCGGGATCCTCGATCACGGGTGTTGCCGCGATTCGGGCCAGATACTGCTCCGGGAAGCGGTGCTGCCGGGCGCCGTGGAGGACGATGTCGCGGTACCAGCGAAAGGGGCGTATCCCCTCGCTTACCGCGCCCGGGGCAGCCACATAGCAGGATACCGGCTCCCGGCTTCCATCCACCAAAACCTCCAGCTCCTGCAACAGGTAACCGCGACCCAGGTCCTCAGCCCGATCCAGCGAAGGCCGTTCTACGGCCAGCAGGTCGAAGACCACCCCGAGCACCCGTTCGCCGGGCGAGGTCTCGATATTGCACTTGGCGGAGCCGTCGCCTGTGCTTCTCTGATTGAAACGCAGCGTGTATCCGGCAAGACTGGCGACTCCCACACGCCTGCAGGACGGCGTGCGTTCCCGGAGGCGGGCCGGATGCATGTTGGATCCGTAGGCGAAATAGCGTATCCAGCGTGCCATCGCGTCCTACCTGTGCAGCCTCCCGAAAAATCTCCGTAACCGCTCCATGGCCTCTTCCAGGTCCTCCCGGTGGGGCAGGAAAACCACCCGCAGGTGGTCCGGCCTCGGCCAGTTGAAGGCGGTACCCTCGACCAGCAGCAGGTGCTCCTGGCGCAGCAGTTCCAGAACCAGGTGCCGGTCGTCGGTGATGCGGTAGCGATCCATATCGAGCTTGAGGAACAGATAGAGCGCCCCACGCGGCTTGACGCAGGAAACACCCGGGATTTCGTTTACCCCCCGCCAGGCCATCTCCCGTTGCTCATGCAGGCGGCCGCCGGGCCGAACCAGGTCGCGAATGCTCTGATACCCGCCGATGGCGGTCTGTACCGCATGCTGCGCCGGGACATTCGCACACAGACGCATGGAGGCAAGGATGCCCAGGCCCTCGACATAATCCGCGGCCTGCTCCCGGGGGCCGCTGAGATACATCCAGCCGGAGCGGAATCCCGCCACCCGGTATACCTTCGACAGGCCACCGAAAGTCATGGTCAGCACGTCATCACTCAGCGCCGCTACCGGAACGTGCTCGGCATCATCGTAGAGAATCTTGTCGTAGATTTCGTCGACGAACAGCAGCAACCCGTGCCGACGGGCCAGTTCCACGATCTCCAGCAGTGTGTCACGGCTGTAGACGGCACCGGTCGGGTTGTTGGGATTGATGATGACGATCCCCCGTGTCCGGGGGGTGATCTTCGCCTCCATGTCGGCGAGGTCCGGCTGCCAGTCCCGCAATTCATCGCACAGGTAATGCACCGGCCGGCCGCCGGAGAGACTGACCGCGGCGGTCCACAGCGGATAGTCGGGCGCCGGGATCAGCATCTCGTCGCCATTGTTCAGCAGGGCCTGCATGGCCATCACGATGAGTTCGCTGACGCCGTTGCCGAGGAAAACGTCCTCGACGCCGACATCCCGGATTCCCAGCTGCTGGCACTGCTGCATCACGGCCTTGCGCGCCGAGAATATGCCCTTGGCGTCGGAGTAGCCCTGCGCCGTGGGCAGGTTGCGCAGTACATCCCTGAGGATCTCGTCCGGCGCCTCGAAACCAAACGGTGCCGGGTTGCCGATGTTGAGCTTCATGATGCGATGACCATCTTCCTCCAGGCGCTTTGCTTCCTCGAGGACCGGTCCACGGATGTCGTAGCAGACCTCCGCCAGCTTGTCCGACTTGCGTATACGTTCCATGCCAACCTTTATTGATTGTCGCCACGGGGTTCGCACCACGGCCCGTGCGCGTGCGGCCGGGGAGCCACCAACGCGTATACTTGCCCGTGCGGGACGTATCGCGCCGGGTTTCCGCGGCGGCCAAAGGCCGCTTAGTATAACGATCCGGCCAGCGGTACGCGATGCCACTCCTCCCCATCCCGCTTGCCCAAGGGGGAAACAGGCGTGTCACGACCCCCATCCCCCCGCATTTCGGCAACGGCGTACCAGAACCTGGGCCGTGCAGCCGTCCCCCTCGCGGAGCTTCTGGACATCCGCACGGAACTGCTGCAATACGGTCACGCGAGATTGCGCCTGCCCTGGGACGAACAGTTGCTGCGCCCCGGGGGCGTGGTGTCCGGACCCGCGCTGTTTGCCCTCACCGACATGACCATGTACGGCCTGGTCATGAGCGCCCGGGGAGCACTCGAAATGGCGGTTACCTCCGACATCAGTATCCGTTTCCTGCGTGCGGCACGGGCCGGGGATGTAGTCGCGGACGGGTATCTGCTCAGGATCGGCCGGCGCCTGGCGACCTGCGAGGTACGCATGTTCACGGACGGAGACGAGCGTGCCGTTGCCCACGCCACCGGCACCTACGCCCTGCCCGCCTGCTGAACGCTCCAGGCTTGCTCAAACCGGCCACGGGGTTGGCGGGTCGCCGCTCCCTTTCCGGAGGGCCGCCGCGTAAACAACCGGTCACCCGCCGGCCCAGGCCCCGGACCCAGGCGGCATGGGCCCTGTCAACCTCCCAGGTTCGCGAGCCGCCGGATCCGTGCCTCCAGCGGCGGGTGCGTGGCCATCAGGCGGCTTGCCTTCTCGGGGAAGTGCTTGAAGGGATTGATGATGAACAGGTGTTGGGTGGCCCGATTCGCCCCGGTGAACGGTTTCGCCCCGCTGGAGATCTTCTCCAGTGCCGACATCAGGCCCTGCGGATTGCGCGTAAGGCGAACGCTGGTCGCGTCCGCGAGAAACTCCCGCTGCCGCGACACCGCCATCTGTACCAGGCGGGCGAACACCGGGGCCAGTGCCGCGACCACGAACAGGATCAGCACGGCGACCAGAACACCGCCCCCACCGCCCCGCC
>SLLM01000086.1 GCA_007134055.1 Ectothiorhodospiraceae bacterium
CACGGATCATGGGGATCGGCCCGGCGCCGGCCAGCCGCATGCTGCTCGAGCGACTGTCGCTGAACATCGGGCAGATGGATGTGATCGAGCTCAACGAGGCCTTTGCTGCGCAGGCGCTCGCCGTCACCCGGGAGCTCGGCCTGCCGGATGATGCCGAGCAGGTCAACCCGAACGGCGGGGCCATCGCCCTGGGCCATCCCCTGGGGGCGAGCGGGGTGCGTCTGGTCATGGCGGGGGTCAATGAAATGAACCGCCGGCGCGGCCGCTATGCCCTGTGCACCATGTGCATGGGTGTGGGCCAGGGGATCGCCTCGATCTACGAACGGCTGTAAGCCCGGCGCCACCGCGGCGGACGGAGAAGGGAGGAGATTCATCATGGGCATCTATCAGAAGGCCGCTGGAATGCTGGAGGCCGTGGAGACCTGTGACACCAGCGAGCTGCGCGAGCTGCAGCTTGATCGGTTGCGCTGGACGCTACAGCACGCCTACAAGCATGTGCCGTTCTACCGGCAGTCCTTCGACAGCGCCGGGGTGCATCCCGGTGACCTCCAGTCGCTGGAGGATCTGTCCAGGTTTCCGTTCACGTTGAAAAGCGACCTGCGGGACAACTATCCCTTCGGCATGATTGCCACGCCGATGCGGGACGTCGTGCGCATTCACGCCTCCAGTGGCACGACGGGCCGCCCCACCGTGGTCGCCTACACCCAGAACGATATCGACATGTGGGCCAATGTCATGGCCCGCTGCCTGCGGGCGGCTGGTGTCACCGCCAACGATCTCGTGCACGTGGCCTATGGGTACGGCCTGTTTACCGGGGGGCTCGGGGCGCACTACGGCGCGGAGCGCCTGGGCTGCGCCGTGATCCCCATGTCCGGTGGCCAGACGGAGAAGCAGGTCCAGCTGATCAGCGACTTCCGGCCGGGGGTGATCATGGTGACACCCTCCTACATGCTCAACATCGCCGACGAGTTCGAGCGCCAGGGCATGGATCCGCGGGAGTCCTCCCTGCGGGTCGGGATCTTCGGAGCCGAACCCTGGACCGATTCCATGCGCGCGGAGATCGAGGAGCGCATGGGGATCGATGCCCTGGACATCTACGGGCTGTCCGAGGTGATGGGTCCCGGCGTTGCCCAGGAATGCCTCGAAACCAAGGATGGGCCGACCATCTGGGAGGATCTTTTCTATCCCGAGATCATCAACCCGGAAACCGGTGAGGTACTGCCGGACGGGGAAGAGGGCGAACTGGTATTCACCACACTGACCAAGGAAGCCTTCCCGGTGATCCGCTACCGCACCCGGGACCTGACCCGGCTGCTCCCCGGCAGTGCCCGTACCATGCGGCGCATGGACCGGATCACCGGGCGCAGTGACGACATGCTGATCATTCGCGGGGTCAACGTCTTCCCGTCGCAGATCGAGGAGCGGGTCTGCAAGCATGGCAAGCTGGCACCCCACTACCAGCTGGAGCTGACCCGCGACGGACACATGGATCGACTGACGGTGGTGGTGGAACCCCGGCAGGATCTCTCCGCCCTCACCGAGGAGGAGCGGAAGAAGCTCGCAAGCGAACTGGGGCACTCCATCAAGTCCTACATCGGCATCAGTTGCCACATCCGGATCGAGGATCCCGGAACCGTTGAGCGCTCCCAGGGCAAGGCGAAGCGGGTCGTGGACCTGCGCAAGGGCTGAAGGCGCGGGCCGGGCCATGCATCAGATTTCCCGCTTGACGGGTCCTCGGCGACAGTTTCCATGTCAGCCAGCAAGATCGTGAACCGGCTCGTAGAGGAGTTCCGGGAGCAGCGGCCCATCCGCGCCGGCTCCCTCATTATCACGGTATACGGAGATGCCGTGGCACCCCGTGGCGGCACCGTGTGGCTCGGCAGCCTGATCAGTCTGCTCGAGCCGCTGGGATTGAGTGACCGGCTCGTACGTACGTCCGTGTACCGTCTCTCCAAGGAGGGGTGGTTCACCTCCGCGCAGGTCGGGCGGCGCAGCTACTACAGTCTTACCCGTTCGGGCTGGCGAACCTTCGAGCGTGCCTACCAGCGTGTCTATGCCGACTCCCATCGGGAATGGGACGGTCGGTGGACGCTGGTGCTTACCTCGCAGGTGGCCAACGGTGAGCGGGACGTGCTGCGCAAGGAGCTGGCGAGCATCGGCTTCGGCACGCTGGCGCCCGGGGTGCTGGCCCATCCGCAGCCCCCCCACGACGCGCTGGCAGGCATCCTCCAGGAACTGGAAGTGCAGGATACGGCCATCGTCATGCATGCCCGCAAGGACGGCCTGCCCACGTCCCGCTCTCTCAATCGCCTGGTGCGCGAATGCTGGAATCTGGACGAGCTCAGCCGCCGGTATCACCTGTTCCTGGAGCGCTATCGCCCGGTATGGCGGTCTCTGCGGGCGGCCCGCTCGCTGGATCCGGCGGATTGCTTTCTGGTGCGAACGCTGCTGATTCACGAAATCCGTCGGCTGCTGCTCCGCGACCCCCAGCTGCCGGAGGATGTTCTCCCCGCGGACTGGAACGGTACCGCCGCGCGGTTGCTGACGAGGAACCTGTACCGGCTCACCTACGCCCTTGCCGAGCAGCATCTCTCCGAACTGCTGCAGACAGCGGAGGGGCCGCTGCCGGCCCCGGCGCCGTACTTCTACAAGCGCTTCGGCGGGCTCTACGCATCCTGAGCGGCGCCGCTCGCCACGGTTATCCTGACGTGATACAGGATATATCTATGGGTCAGGAGTGAATGGGACCATTGATCAGGTTGTCGATCCATGCATGATCATGCATGGGCTTTCTCCGGATTATATATATTATTGATATATAGATATTTTTTTCGTTCTTGTCGATGTTGCGGTGCAGCGTGCCCTGGCCTTGAATTAATGACACAGAATGATATATTTGCATCATCCGTTATGTATCATAAAAAGAAACCCACGGTATTCCATGGCAGCGTGACCGGAGGAGGTCCCCATGTACAGCCAGAACGTCGACACCGGTGTCGATCGCAAGTCCGACCGCGCTTCCATGAGCCCGGAGGAGGCGGCGTTTCAGGACCGGGTTGATCAGGACATCACCATCGAGCCGCGGGACTGGATGCCGGAGCTGTACCGCAAGACCCTGATCCGGCAGATTTCCCAGCATGCCCACTCGGAGATCGTCGGGATGCTGCCGGAGGGCAACTGGATCACCCGCGCGCCGAGCCTGCGCCGCAAGCTGATTCTGCTGGCCAAGGTGCAGGACGAGGCGGGACACGGTCTCTACCTCTACAGTGCGGCGGAGACCCTGGGCGTGGATCGCCAGGAGTTGCTGGATGCCCTGCACTCGGGCAAGGCCAAGTATTCCAGCATCTTCAATTACCCCACGCTTACCTGGGCGGACATCGGCGCCATCGGCTGGCTGGTGGACGGCGCCGCCATCATGAACCAGATCCCGCTGTGCCGCTGTTCCTTCGGGCCGTATGCCCGGGCGATGGTCCGCGTGTGCAAGGAAGAGAGTTTCCACCAGCGGCAGGGCTTCGAGATCCTGCTCGAGCTCTGCCGGGGTACGGAGGATCAGAAGCGCATGGCCCAGGACGCCATGAATCGCTGGTGGTGGCCGTCACTGATGATGTTCGGGCCCGCCGACGGCGACTCGGTCCATACCCAGCAGTCCATGGCCTGGAAGATCAAGCGCCATACCAACGACGAGCTGCGTCAACGCTTCGTCGACCAGACAGTGCCGCAGGCACAGCACCTGGGCCTGACCGTCCCCGATCCGGATCTTCGCTACAACGAGGAGACCGGCCACTGGGACTACGGTGAGATCGACTGGGACGAGTTCTGGAACGTGGTCAAGGGCAATGGTCCCTGCAATAGGGAGCGGTTGCGGGCACGGCGCCAGGCCTACGAGGACGGGGCCTGGGTGCGCGAGGCGGCGCAGGCGCATGCCGAGAAACGGGCTGCCCGGCGGGCCGCTGCCTGAGTTGACAGCCCTGCCGGGGGTCAACCCGGCAGGCCGGCGGGGAGGAGATGTCATGAAGAAGGACTGGCCGCTCTGGGAAGTGTTCATCCGCAGCAAGCATGGGCTGTCGCACAAGCACGTGGGCAGTATTCACGCCACGGACGCGGAGATGGCGATCACCAACGCGCGGGATGTCTACACCCGTCGCAACGAGGGTGCCAGCATCTGGGTGGTGCCCTCTGCGAGCATCGTCTCGTCGGCTCCCGGGGACAAGGAGATCCTGTTCGACCCGAGTGAGGACAAGATCTACCGGCATCCTACGTTCTATGAGATTCCGTCGGACGTCGAGAACCTCTGAGCGGATCCCGGGGAGGCTCCATGAACGAATCGAAGGCACTGTTCGAGTACCTGCTGCGCATCGGAGACAACTCCCTGGTGCTGGGCCAGCGCCTTTCCGCCTGGGTCGGCCACGCGCCGGTGCTGGAAGAGGAAATGGCCACCGCCAACGTGGCTCTGGACCTGATCGGCCAGGCCCGTTCCTGGCTGGACCTGGCGGGGAAGCGGGAGGCTGCCGGCCGGGATGCGGATGCGCTTGCCTATCACCGCGATGCCTGGGATTACCACAACGTCCTGCTGGTGGAACTGCCCAACGGCGACTATGCGATGACCATTGCCCGTCAATTCCTGTTCGACGCCTTTCATCTGCCGCTGCTGGTGCAGCTGAGCCACTCGGCGGATGATCAGGTCAGGGAAATCGCGGCCAAGTCGGCGAAGGAGG
>SLLM01000321.1 GCA_007134055.1 Ectothiorhodospiraceae bacterium
GCCGTCCGGGCGCAGGCAATAATGGAACAGGGGAATCATCCTGCGTTGGAGGGCTGCGTCGAAGTAGATGAGAAGATTGCGACAGGCCAGCAGGTCGAGTTTGGTGAAGGGCGGGTCCAGCACAACGTCGTGCTGTGTGAACAGCACCATGTCGCGGATGCCGGCGTCGACCTGGAAGTGCGTCTCGTGACGGTTGAAGTAGCGCGCCAGCCGGGCCGCCGGGACGCTGTCGCCGATGGACAATGGATACGCGCCCCGGCGTGCGGTGGCAATGGCGTCGGAGCTCAGATCCGATGCGAAGATCTGCAGATTGAGGTTGCCCCGGCCGGGAAGTGAGTCCGCCGCTTCGCGGAAGGCCATGGCCAGAGAATACGCTTCTTCCCCGGTGGAGCAGCCCACTACCCAGGCCCGCAGCGGGCGGGCGGGATCGCGCCGGCGGAGGAGGGCCGGCAGCGCTGTCTCGATGAGATATTCCCAGACCTCCGGATCGCGGAAGAAGCTGGTGACCCCGATCAGCAACTCCTTGAACAGCAAATCGACTTCCTGCGTGTTGCGTGCAAGATGGTCCGCATACAGTGGCAGCGAGCCGACGCCATGGATCGCCATGCGCCGCTCGATGCGCCGGCGCAGCGTGCTTGGCTTGTACATCGAAAAATCGTGATGCGCGCGCTCCCGCAGAACGCCGATGATGCGTGCAAGTGGCTCCGGCGAAGCGTCGGGATCCGGTTGTTCGCCGACAGGCAATGCCGGATCGGGAACCTTCTCGGCGTAGGAGAGAATGCGCGTGGCAAGGGTATCCACCGGCGCGATGATATCCACGCAGCCGGTGGCAATCGCGCTTCGTGGCATGGAGTCGAACTGCGCGGTTTCCGGCTGCTGTGCGCAGGTCAGGCCGCCAACCGCTTTGACTGCCTGCATGCCGAGCGTGCCGTCCGTGCCCATTCCGGAGAGGATGACCGCGATGGCGCCTTCTCCCAGGGAACTCGCCAGCGAGGAGAACAGCACATTGACCGGCAGCCGCATGCCCCTTGGCTCCTGGGGTCTTGCCAGGTGCAGCAGGCCGTCGGCCAGGGTGAGCTCGGCGTTGGGTGGAATGACATAGATGCGGTTGGCAGCCACGGGCATGCCATGTGTCACCTCCCGCACGGGAATCGCGGTCACCCGTTGCAGTAATACGGGAAGCAGGGCCTTCTGGGTCGGGTCCAGATGCTGGACCACAATGTAGGCGATGCCACTGTCCGGACGCGCGTGGGCGAAGAATGCTTCCAGCGCGGCGAGGCCGCCGGCCGACGCGCCGAGGCCGACGACATGCGAAGGGGCCCGGGACGATGCGGTTCGGCTCAAGACTCCCCGGATCCCGGCTCTTCGTACGCGACGACCATCACGCGATCCCTGCCGGGCGGTGCCGACGCCAGAAGATGGACGCTGATGTCAGTGGACGTGAATCGCGCACGACAGCGATCGCTGGCGCCATCGCTGCGCGCCATGGTGAAAAGCGCCTTTGCCGCCGGCCGGCTTTCCGGTGTGAGAAACGTCTCCAGGGCCCGTCCGACGGCGTTGCCGCGGAACACGCCCAGCAAGCCGAGGGCGGCACGGTTTGCTTCAATGATCACGCCCACCGGATCCACCACGAAGTACGCTACCGGAGCCAGTTCATAGAGCGCCTGGTAGTGCGCCAGGGCTTCCGACATCTCGCGCTCGGACGCTTTGAGCTGTTCCTGCTGCAGGCCGAGTTCAACCTGGTGGACCTGGAGCTCATGCAGGAACTTGAGGGCCTCATCAGCGGTGTCCGGTGAACTGGACAGCCGATAGAGCAGACTCAGAGCCTCGGCGCTCGCCGTCCAGCCGGCTGCCGCCGGTGCCGTGCCGGAAGCGAGCCTGGCTTCGGCGAGACTGCGTAGCCGCGCTTCCTCTTCATCGGTGGTTGCCGTCATGCAGCCTCCCGGGGCCATGTTGATTCCCCGCAGGGAAAACCGGTCCATTGCTCAGGGAGCAATGGATGTAAGTATCATACTACTGCGTGCGCATGAAATGCGGGCAACCGCTTGCTGGCCAGCAGCAGTGCAAGATCCTCCGGGCCCAGGGGGTGGTGCAGGTACAGGCCCTGCGCAGCGTCGCAGGCCCGGGCCTGGAGGAATCTGACCTGCTCGGCCGTCTCGACGCCGCAGGCGATGACGCGGTGACCCAGGCATTTCCCCAGGGCGAGAGCCATGTTGACGGTAACAGTTGCATCGGCTGCGGTGCCGAGGCCCCGCACGCACGACCGGTCGATCTTCAGTACCTGGATCGGGAAGCCCTTGAGGTGGAGCAGGCCGAGGTTGCCGGTGCCGAAATGATCAATGGCGAGCTGCACGCCGATGTCGCTGAGTTCCGTCAGGGTCGCGCCGGCGCTACCGGCATCCTGCACAAGCACGGTTTCCGACACCTCCAGAATGATCCTGTGCGCTTCCACGCCGCTCGTGCGTATGGCGTCGCGAACGCAATCGACGAAAGCCGCATCCCTGAACTGCACTGCCGAGACGTTGAACGATATGGGTAACGGTGGCAGGCCAGACGCCTCCCAGGCAAGACTCTGGCGACAGACCTCGGACACGATCCACTGACCGACGGCCAGGGAGAGCTTCTCCCGTTCGCCGCCTGGCAGACACGCGTCCGGAGTCATTACTCCCCGCTCCCGGTCAGCCCAGCGCAACAGGGCTTCCACCCCCACGATGCGCCCGCTGGCCAGGTTGAACTGGGGTAGATAGCGCAGTCCCAGGGTGGCAGTGTCGGGGGTGATGGCCGAATCGGTGCCGAGCGAACGCTGCACTGCCGTTCGGCGATTCATCCCGACCTGGAAGAAGCCGTAGCCGTCCCGACCATTGGCCTTGGCGTGATACATGGCGGTATCGGCGTGCCGGATGATTGCCTCGGCATCCGCGCCGTGCTCGGGATGGATGCTGATGCCCACACTGGCGGAGACCTCCAGGGTATGCCCGCTCACACGTAGAGGCGTGGTGATGGTTGCCCGCGCTTTCTCGGCGATGTGCGCTGCATCATCCGGACTGTCGATGTCTCCGAGGAGGATCACGAACTCGTCACCACCGAGCCGGCAGACGGTATCCGTACTGCGCACGCAGGCGGACAGGCGGTTGGCGATGGCGCACAGCGCCTGATCTCCCACGGCATGCCCCAGAGAGTCGTTGATCTGCTTGAAGTGGTCCAGATCCAGGAACAGCAAGGCCACCTGGGTGTGATGACGGCGGGCGAGGCTGATCGCCTGCCTCAGACGCTCCGTCAACAGGGCTCTGTTGGGCAGCCCCGTCAGCGGATCGTGTTGCGCCAGGTAGGCCATCTTCCGGGTCTCCGTCAGGGACTGGCTGACGTCCCGGAAGATGATGACCGCGCCCGTGACCGCACCGTCGCGATCATGGATCGGCGCCGCGGAGTCCTCGATTCCAACGCCCTTGCCATTCCGCTGGAGCAGGATGCAGTTGGCGATCAGGCCAACCGTCCTGTCCTCGTTCATGGCGGATACGGCCGGGTTCGGGGCGGTCTCGCCGGTCTCACCGTCGACGATGTTGAAGACCGTGGACAAGGGTTGCCCGAGTGCTTCGCCGGTGGACCAGCCGGTCATGTACTCCGCCATCCTGTTGAGGTAGGTGACGTGGCCCCCCGTGTCGGTCACCAGCACCGCATCACCGATGGAGTTCAGGGTGACCTGTGCACGCTCCTTTTCCTCGAACAGCGCTTCTTCCGCCACCCGCAGAATCGAATCGGCGGACTTCCGCCTGGAGATGTAACGGAGGATGGCGGGTAGCCAGTTTTCGTCCGTAGTCTGCGACTCGTCCAGTGGCAGGATCAATGCGTCAGGTGCTGCAAGCTTCGCCTGCTCTAGCGCATCACCGCCGCTGTGCGGGAGCGCCGGGTTGACGAGCATCACATCCGCGCCACCGATCACCAGCGAATCGTGCGCACGCGACAGCGTGTCAACCTGCTCGATCCGGCACGGCCCGCGCGCGTGCGCGGCAAGGGCTGCCCGGACCGCAGCCGCTGCTGCGGGTTCGGGGCCCACCAGGAGAACCGACACGGGCCGGATATCCGCCGGTTCAGTCGATGCCGTTCCGGTCGGCGTATTCCTGGTGCAAAGCTCGCGTCTCATCTGCCCTGTTACTCTGGTACTGGCACATCCGGAGCGGGTTGCGGTAAACGCATTACAGGGAGCATGGGCAACGGTGGCCAGCGGCCAGGTAGCATGAAGGGGCCACGGACAGCGTCCCGTGCGCTTGCCGCAGGGTCGCCGGTCGGTGAGGGTACGCTGCCGCCCTCATCTTCCCAGGTCTGCAGACAC
This sequence comes from Ectothiorhodospiraceae bacterium, assembly GCA_007134055.1. Classification (GTDB taxonomy): domain Bacteria; phylum Pseudomonadota; class Gammaproteobacteria; order Nitrococcales; family Aquisalimonadaceae; genus Natronocella. The sequence continues at coordinate 4,331 of SLLM01000321.1, forward strand.
TCCTGCTTCTCGCCTTGGCCGCGCTGATTGGATGTCGCCAAGCCTGCCCGATTACTCTCGACCATGTTTGTAACCGGGCGTGCCCGGGATTCCTTGCCCTTGCCGTGTTTCATGGCGGGACTCCTGCAACGAGTGAAGTTACGAGAATGCTCCTCCAGATACACTCGGTCTGTGCGGTACGCGTGGTATGTGCGGTACCGCACGGACGGGCTGTTTCCCTGCCCGCGATCCTGACCGATCCGCGGGCTACCTTGCCCCTGGCATGGTCCTGGAGGTAGGGGATGCTGCGGAAATTCCTGTATACTCCGAGGAGGCATTGGCGATGGTTGATCATGCTGCCTGCCGCGACCCGATAGACGCATTAGGGAA
>SLLM01000182.1 GCA_007134055.1 Ectothiorhodospiraceae bacterium
CGCCTGGCCAGCAACAGTCTGCTGGAGTGCGTCGTGTTCGGCACATCGGCCGCCGATCATATCCACCAAGCGATGACCGCCGTTCCCTGTGCTCCCGCAATCCCTTCCTGGGATGAAAGCCGGGTAACCGATTCGGATGAGCAGGTTGTCGTATCCCACAACTGGGACGAGCTCCGTCGCTTCATGTGGGACTACGTCGGCATCGTCCGGACCGACAAGCGGCTGCAGCGCGCCGACCGCAGAATTCGGCTTCTGCAGTCGGAAATCCAGGAATACTACGGCAACTTCCGCGTCACCCGGGACCTGATCGAGCTGCGCAATCTGGCCGTGGTGGCGGAACTTATCATCGCCTCCGCGCGGCGGCGCCGGGAAAGTCGGGGCCTGCACTTTACCCTGGACTATCCCGACCGGACGGACGGGCCTCCATCTCCCACGGTGCTGGTGCCACCTGTCGCCGACTGATCGCCGTGCCACAGCAATCGCCGCAGCGCCCGATGTTGGACCGGGCCCACTGCATCCCGGGCGATCACGACCGTGCATCTGCGGTATCCGCGCAAGCCTTCCCTGCAGCGAAAACGCATCACCACAAGCCAGCGGCACGTTCGGGCGCTGCGCAGCACCCACCTGCGGTGGTCACCCGGTACCTGCCAGCAGCCGTTTGCGTGAAGCTCCAGAATCCCGATGGGCTGGTGCGCCATTGCCATGTGCAGCACGACAAGCAGGGCTCCGGTCGTAACAACCGGGAATGCCGGCCAGCCCGAACCCAGCGCGGCCTGGACCGCGACCGCCACGAAGACGATCCCCGCGAAGCGCAGGCACCGCAGCAGGGTCGAGGATTCAATCGTGAGTGAAAAACGTGGCGCGTATCCGTTCCACGAGGGAGGAGAGACGGGCGTCGTTCGGCCGTTCCCCCTGGTAGAACCAGTCGTAGAGCTGGTCATCCGGATACTCCAGCAGTCGACGAAAGAGTTCCCGCTGCTCCGCCTCCAGATCGCAGTATTGATGCTCGAGGAAATGTACCAGCAGCAGATCAAGCTCGCGCATGCCGCGCCGGCAGTGCCAACGAAGTCGGGACAGCTCACTCATCGGTTCCGCCTCGCCAGTTGCCGGAAGCCTTCTCCGGCCGTCCCGGCGCCAGGAGACCGAACAGTGCATCTTGCCGGCCAGGTGCGCACTGGCTCGGAAAGTAACCAAACCCTGATTCACGACACTAGAGCCGACGCTCCAGCATCAGCTTCTTGATCTCCGCGATGGCCTTGGCCGGGTTCAGACCCTTGGGGCAGGTCTTGGTGCAATTAAAGATCGTATGGCACCGATAGAGTTTGAAGGGATCCTCCAGGTCATCCAGCCGTTCGCCGGTTGCCTCGTCGCGGCTGTCGACGATCCAGCGGTACGCCTGCAGGAGAATGGCCGGCCCCAGGTACCGGTCGCCATTCCACCAGTAACTGGGACAGGCAGTCGAGCAGCAGGCGCACAGGATGCAGGCACTCGGCTGATCGATCATCGCCTGGTCATCCGGGCTCTGCAGGCGTTCCCGGTCCGGGGGTGCCGGGGTCTGCGTGCGCATCCACGGGCGGATGGAGGCGTACTGTGCGTAGAAATGCGTCAGATCCGGAACCAGATCCTTGACCACCGGCATATGTGGCAGTGGATACACGCGGATGTCGCCAGCCACCTCGTCACAGCCCTTGGTGCAGGCCAGGGTGTTGGTGCCGTCGATGTTCATGGCGCAGGAACCGCAGATTCCCTCGCGGCAGGAACGGCGGAAGGTCAGGGTCGGATCGATTTCGTTCTTGATCTTGATCAGGGCGTCGAGAACCATCGGCCCGCAGTCGTCCATGTCCAGCTCGTAGGTGTCCACCTGGGGGTTCCCGCCGTCATCCGGATTCCACCGGTAGACGCGAAACCGCTTCAGGTTTGCGCCGCCGTCGCCGCGCCACGTCCTGCCTTCACCGATCCGCGAGTTCGCAGGAAGTCTGAACTTCGCCATGTAGTCGCACCTCGTCAGTTGCCTGCCGCGCCTGCCCATGACACAGGTGGGTTTCCCTCACCGGCGCCGGACGATTCGCCATGCTCAATACACCCGCGCCTTCGGCGGGAACGCCTCCACCTCGTCGGTGAGCGTGGAAAGGTGCACCGGGCGGTACTCGATTTCGGTCTTTCCCTTCTCACCCAGCCAGGCCAGCGTATGCTTCATCCAGTTGTCGTCGTCCCTGTCGGGATAGTCCTCGCGGGCGTGCGCACCACGGCTCTCGGTCCGGTTGCGGGCAGACTCGATGGTGGTCACCGCGCAACCGAGCAGATTGTCCAGTTCCAGGGTCTCGACAAGGTCCGAGTTCCAAACCAGCGAGCGATCGGTCACTGCCACGTCCTCGAACGAGGCGAACACCTCACTCAGGCGACGGCAACCTTCCTCCAGCGTCTCACCGGTGCGGAACACGGCGGCATAGTTCTGCATGTGCTTCTGCATCTCCAGGCGGATACTGGCGGTGGAGGTGGATCCCCTGGCATTGCGCAGTCGATCGAGGCGCTCCAGCGCAATATCCGTCGAGTCACTGGGCAACGGCCGGTGATTGCTGCCCTCTTCCCGCACCAGCTCCGCGGCACGGTGGGCGGCGGCCCGGCCAAAGACCACCAGATCAAGCAGGGAATTCGAACCCAGCCGATTGGCCCCGTGCACGGAAACGCACGCTGCCTCGCCGATGGCCATCAGGCCGGGGACAACGTGATCCGGATCGCCATCCCTGATTGTCACCACCTCGCCGCGATAGTTGGTGGGTACCCCACCCATGTTGTAGTGCACCGTCGGCAGCACCGGAATCGGTGCCTTGGTCACGTCCACGCCGGCGAATATGCGGGCGGTTTCGGCAATGCCGGGAAGGCGTTGATGGATCACCTCCGGGCCCAGGTGTTCGAGATGCAGGTGAATGTGATCCTTGTTCGCCCCGACGCCCCGGCCTTCCTGGATCTCTATGGTCATCGACCGGCTTACCACGTCGCGGGATGCCAGGTCCTTGGCATTGGGCGCGTACCGTTCCATGAACCGTTCGCCATCGGCGTTGGTCAGGTAGCCACCTTCGCCACGCACCCCTTCCGTGATCAGGCAACCCGCCCCATAGACGCCCGTGGGATGGAACTGCACGAACTCCATGTCCTGCAGCGGCAGGCCCGCGCGCAGGGCCATTCCCATACCGTCCCCTGTGCACGTGTGTGCCGACGTGCAGGAGAAATAGGTGCGTCCGTAGCCGCCGGTGGCCAGCACCGTCTCGTGCGCCCGGAAGCGGTGCAGCGTGCCGTCCATCATGTTCAGCGCCATCACGCCCCGGCAGGAACCGTCCTGGTCCATGATGAGATCCAGAGCGAAGTATTCGATGAAGAACTCCGCCTCGTGCTTCAGCGCCTGCTGGTAGAGGGTATGGAGGATGGCGTGCCCGGTGCGATCGGCGGCGGCGCAGGTGCGCTGGGCACGACCCTCGCCGTAATGGGTGGTCATGCCGCCGAATGGGCGTTGGTAGATCTTTCCTTCCTCGGTGCGGGAAAACGGGACGCCATAGTGTTCCAGCTCGATGATGGCAGGAATGGCTTCCCGGCACATGTACTCGATTGCGTCCTGGTCCCCGAGCCAGTCCGATCCCTTGACCGTATCGTACATGTGCCAGCGCCAGTCGTCCTCGCCCATGTTGCCCAGCGCAGCGGAGACGCCCCCCTGGGCGGCAACGGTATGGCTGCGCGTGGGAAACACCTTGGTCAGGCACGCGGTGCGCAGCCCCTGTTGCGCCATTCCGAAGGTGGCCCGCAGACCGGCACCGCCGGCGCCGACCACGACGACATCGTAGGTGTGATCGATGATCTCGTAGTCCGACATCCGCTAGCCTCCGAGTGCAATGCGCAATACCGCGAGGATGCCCGTCACCGCCAGGATAAAGGCGAGGAACTTCACCGCGAGCAGACAGGCCAGTTGCGCGACCTTGCCATGCACGTAGTCCTCGATCACAACCTGCAGCCCCAGCTGGGCATGGAAGAAAACCGTGCCGATCAGCAGGATGAACAATCCCGCCGTCAGCGGAGAAGCAATCCAGGCCGTCACCTCGGCGTGGTTCCCTCCGGCATTGGATGCCAGGCTGAAGGCAAACCAGATCACCAGGGGCACCAGCGCCACGGCGGTGACACGCTGCAGCCACCAGTGGGTGACCCCGTTCTTTGCCGAACCGAGCCCGCGGGCGTTCTTGATGGGGGTACGCAGATCCATCAGGCGCCTCCTCCGGTCGCGTAGGCCAGAATCCAGACCAGCAGCGTAAGGGCGATGGAAACGCCGATGACGATATAGCCGGTCCGATAGACGGCGTCGATCTCCAGCCCGTTGCCGGAATCCCAGTACAGATGCCGGACGCCGTTGCACAGGTGATAGAACAGCGCGTAGGTAAACAGGAACAGGATGATCTGGCCGAAGAATCCGCCCAGCATGCCCTGGGCGCGGCTGAATGCTTCCGGCCCGGCGGCGGCTGCGGAGAGCCAGTAAATGAGGAGCAGACTGCCCACTGACAGTGCCACGCCGCAAACACGGTGACTGATGGACATCACGGACGTGAGTTGCGGCCGGTAGACTTGCAGGTGGGGAGACAGCGGTCGGTCTTGTTGTTCCATCGGGTCTCGCTCCGCGTGGTCCATGGGGAGACAGGCGCGGTTAAACTAAACCCTGCGCACGGGTGTTGCAAGCCAAAGACTCCTGCATCATCCGGACTTTCCTCGTTTTTTGGCGATGCAACAAGCCTTTAAGGAAGCGCTGAAGCATTCAGCACTTCCTTGACCGGGGTAGAGCGGAAACGGATCCTGCCTGTCCGGACACCGGAGTGCTCCACCGTCACTCGCGGGATGCACGATACCCGCCGGCGCACGGAGCGGCGTGGATTCATTCATGGGCGGAACGAATCTCCCATAACGCCCGCGGACAGTTTGCTAGAAATCGGTGCAGCGGCCGTTCTTTTCCCAGTCGCCATACCGGGTGGGTTCCGGCCCGGACTGCCCACCGATCTCCCTTGGCAGCTTCTCTCCCGCGGCCGGGCTGCCGGGCTCGCCGAGCCCCTCCCCGTCCTGCTGCGACTGCCCGTCCCGATCCTGCTCGCGCCCGCCCATCGAAATCCACCTCCGGGGTTGGTTCTGCCCCGCAATGCCCTCAGACTTGTCGAAATCCGGCAACGATGACTGTCCCTTCATTATTCCGCAAGGAGTCCGACGATGCATCCAGCATGGAGAACCCTCCTGCAGAAGACCTCCCTGGAGGACGATCCGTACGGAGCGGCCCATTTCGGCGATCCGTCCACGGAGAGCGCCATGCTGCTTGGCGACGGCACACACTGCCCGCTTCCGGGCGTCGGCGTAATCCAGGTGCGGGGGGAGGATGCCAGAGCCTTTCTGCACGCCCAGCTGACCCAGGATATCGAGTCCCTGGAAACGGGGGAGGCCCGACTTGCGGGATATTGCAATCCGAAGGGGCGACTGCTGGCAGTCCTCCAGGTGCTGTTGGCTGACGACGGCTACCTGCTGCTGGCCGAACGCGGGCTGCTCGACAGCCTGATCCGGCGCCTGCGCATGTACATACTCCGCTCCCGCGTTTCGCTGGATGATGTCACCGGCCAGTACCAGGCCATCGGCGTTGCCGGGGGGCGAATGGAACTCCTGACCGACGTCGTCGGCACGCTGCCGGACGCCCCCGGTCGCGTCCACCAGGCGGGCGACCTCCTGGCCTTCCGCCCGTTCTCTTCCGAATCGGTACTGCTACTTGCAACCGCGCACGAGACCCCTTCCCTCTGGGAAAGACTACAGGCCGCGGGGCCTCCCGCCGGCCCCCAGGCCTGGCGTCTGCTGGCGATTCGTCACGGTCTCCCCGCGGTCTACCCGGAGACGATCGAATCCTTCGTGCCGCAGCAGGTAAACCTGGAGATCACCGAGGGCGTGCACTTCCGCAAGGGTTGCTATCCGGGGCAGGAAGTCGTCGCCCGGATGCACTACCTGGGCCGGCCTAGCCGCCGCATGTACCGTTTCGGCGCTGGCCATGGTCACCTCCCGGCTGCGGGGGTGCGGATCAGCGATGGTGATGACCGGACCGCCGGGACAGTGGTCCAGGCTGCCATCGGCCCCGAGGAAACTGAATTGCTGGCCGTCCTGCGCACTGCATGCGAGGGTCGTCAGGATCTCACCGCGGAGGGGCTGGCACTCTCGCCCCGTGACCTCCCCTACGACCCGAACCCCGAAGCATGACCTGACAGCTCCAGGCGCAAGAGGCCCCACCCACTTCAGTGTTCCGGCCGCATCGCGGGAAAGAGCAGCACATCGCGGATGGAGGTCTGGTCGGCGAAGAGCATGGCCAGGCGGTCGAGCCCGATCCCCTCCCCCGCCGTAGGTGGCATCCCGTACTCCAGGGCCCGGATGTAGTCGGCGTCGTAATGCATGGCCTCACTGTCGCCCGCCTCCTTCTGCTCCGCCTGACGGCGGAAGCGTTCGGCCTGATCCTCCGGGTCGTTGAGCTCGGAGAAGCCATTGGCGATTTCCCGTCCCGCGATAAACAGTTCGAACCGTTCCGTAACGTCGGGGGCATCGTCCCTGGGCCGGGCAAGGGGTGAGACCTCCAGCGGATAGTCGGTAATGAACGTGGGATCGCGCAGCGCCCCTTCCACGCTCGCCTCGAAGATCTCCAGCTGGATGCGACCAAGACCATCGCCGGGCCGGAGTTGGATGCCGAGCTCCTCCGCGATCCGCCGCGCGCGTTCCGGGTCGTCGATGTCCTCCGAGGTCACTCCCGGGGTGTGCGCGATGATCGCGTCCCGGACGCTCATGCGGGTGAAGGGCCTGCCCAGGTCGATCCGCTCGCCCTGGTACTCGAGCAATGTACGGCCAAGGAGCCTTCCGGCGAGCTCGCGCAGCAGCTGTTCGGTGAGATCCATCAGGTCATTGTGGTCCGCATACGCCAGGTAGAACTCGAGCATGGTGAACTCGGGATTGTGGCGGGTGGACACACCCTCGTTCCGGAAGCTGCGGTTGATCTCGTACACCTGTTCGAATCCGCCCACGACCAGTCGCTTGAGATAGAGCTCAGGGGCCACCCGCAGGTACAGCGGCATGTCCAGCACGTTGTGATGCGTCACGAAGGGTCGCGCCGTGGCGCCGCCGGGAATCGGCTGCATCATCGGCGTTTCCACCTCGAGAAACCCCCGATCGTTCAGGAAATCCCGGATGGCCTGGATCAGGCGGGTTCGCAGCACGAACACCTCCCGCACCTCCGGGTTGACGATGAGGTCAACGTAGCGTTGCCGGTAGCGCGCCTCCTGATCGCTAAGCCCGTGGTATTTCTCCGGCAGGGGCCGCAGGGATTTGGTCAGCAGCTCCAGCCGGTCACAGCGGACCGAGAGTTCGCCCTTGCGGGTGCGGAAAAGTACTCCCTCGGCTCCGATGATGTCGCCCACGTCCCAGCCCTTGAACGCCTGGTACGCTCCATCGGGAAGCTCGTCCCGGGCCAGGAACAGCTGAATGCGGCCGGTCATGTCCTGAAGATGCGTAAAGCTGGCCTTGCCCATCACCCGTTTCGCCATCATCCGCCCGGCAACCCGAACCCGTATCCCGCGCGGCTCAAGGGCGTCGTTCTCAAGCTCGCCGTACTCCCGCTGCAGATCACCCGCCAGTGCATCCCTGCGGAATCGGTTGGGAAAGGCGGCGCCGGTTTCCCGCCATTCGCGTAGTTTCTGCCGCCGCTGTGCGATCAGCTTGTTTTCGTCGTCCTGGAGAGTGCGTGTCATGATGTAAGTCTTCCTGTAGGAACGGCGGATGCACGGCTGCGTCGGAGGACAGTCCGGGACGAATCCCCTGGTTTCACAACACTAAAACCCCGCCTTCAGACTGGCCTCGATGAAGCGGTCTAGATCTCCGTCGAGTACCGCCTGGGTGTTGCCCACCTCGACCCCGGTGCGCAGATCCTTGATCCGGGACTGGTCCAGCACGTAGGAACGGATCTGGCTTCCCCAGCCGATGTCCGATTTGTCGTCCTCGGCGGCCTCCTGCTGCTGCCTGCGTTTCTGCATTTCAAGTTCGTAGAGCTTGGCCCGCAACTGGTTCATCGCCGTGGCCTTGTTCTTGTGCTGGGATCGATCGGTCTGGCACTGGACCACGATGCCGGTCGGCTCGTGGGTGATCCGCACGGCGGACTCCGTACGGTTGACGTGCTGTCCGCCGGCGCCACTTGCGCGGTACACGTCGATACGCAGATCCGCCGGGTTGATGTCGACATCGACGGTATCGTCGATCTCCGGTGAGACGAAAACCGCAGCAAAGGACGTGTGGCGGCGGTTCCCGGAGTCAAACGGCGACTTGCGCACCAGGCGATGCACACCCGTCTCGGTGCGCAGCCAGCCGAAGGCATGATCGCCCTCGAAACGTATGGTCGCGCTCTTGACACCGGCAACCTCCCCCGCGGAGACCTCCAGCAGTTCGGTCCTGAAGCCGCGCCGTTCACCCCAGCGCAGGTACATGCGCAAGAGCATTTCCGCCCAGTCCTGGGCCTCGGTACCGCCGGAGCCGGACTGGATATCAAGAAAGGCGTTCCCGGCATCCATCTCGCCGGAGAACATCCGCCTGAACTCAAGGCGGGCTACACCTTTCTCCGCCGCATCCAGATCCGCCGCGACGGACTCCACCGTCGACTCATCGTCTTCTTCACGGGCGAGCTCCAGCAATTCCTCCGTGTCCTCGATCGTACTGGATAGCTGTTCGATCTCACTGACCGTATCCTGCAGCTGCGCCCGTTCCCGGTTCAGGGATTGCGCTTCCTCGGGCCGATTCCAGATGTCGGGATTCTCGAGCAGCCCGAGCACCTCTTCCAGGCGTTCCTTCTTGCCCGGATAGTCAAAGATACCCCCTGAGAGCCTCGATCCTGGCCCGTAGATCGGCAGACTGTTGCAGCAGCGGATTGATCTCGATCATGGTTCCCAACCTGTGTACCTGGAGAAATGTTGCGACCGCCACCATCGGCGGATACCGCGTGCAATGCATCGGGCATGAAGGCCGGGGATCTTACTACAGCGGGCTCGCCGGGCGAAGGCCGCGATGCGCCTGCCGCGGTCGCGCCGGGCCTGCTAGCGCACCTGTTGCCACTGTCCGGCCAGACGCTTTTCCGAGACCGGCATGCTGGCCCCGACAGGCTGGGCGAACAGCGAAATGCGGAATTCTTCAAGCATCAGCCTGAAATCGATCAGGGCGGGATCCCGGACACCTTCCCGATGGTGCCTGGCTGCCCGCTCCAGGCACTTTTCCCACCATGGACGTACCTGCCGGATGCGTGCGCAGTCGCGGGCGGGATCCGCATCCAGCCTGTCCAGGCGATAGCAGAGCGCCTCAAGGTATCGGGGGAGGTTGTGTAGCAACGGTCGCGGCAGGTCGTCCAGGAAACCGGGATACACGAGGTGCTCGAGGTGCTCGCTCATGTCCCGGATGCTATCCATGACGGTGAGTCCGCGAGCCTGCCCCAGGCCCTTGCGCAGCCGGTGATAACGCTCCATGACGGTAACGACGCGGTCAATGAACGCATCACCCGCCGCGACCACGTGTTCCCGGCCACGCTCCAGGGTATGCCGGAATTCGCTGGCGGTCACGGGCACCCCTTCCGCCAGGAACACATGGTCCACGATGCCGCGAATGACCGTATCCCGCAGCTCCCCGGTATTGCCCAGAGGGGCATGCTGAAGCTGCAGTTGCCGGTGCCCGGCGATACGCCTTTCGAGCAGTTGAACCTGGCCGCGGAGAGCAAGCACGAGCAGCCTTTGCACACCGCGCCTGTTGAGCCGTGCGGCCGCCTCCCGGGAATCAGCCAGCACCTGCCGCACATCGCGGCCACTATCCTCCAGTGCCGGATAGGCGCGAACGGTAATGCCCTGCTGGGTGAATTCGATCTCCGGCGGGATGTCGCCGAAATCCCAGCGCTGGATCCCTTCCCGGTCCCATCCGCCCGCGGCGGGCGTCGCTGCGCCCGTGGTCGCGGCCGCGCCGCCGAACCGTTCCTGCAGCGCAGCCAGATCCCGACCACTTGCCAGCTCGCCGCCGTCGGCGTCGATCACCCGGAAGCGCATGTGGAGATGTTGCGGCAGGCGAACCTGCGCCCATTCTTCCGGGGAGACCTCGACCCCGGTCATGCGTCGCAATTCCCGCCGCATACCGTCGAGCAGCGATCCCTTGCCGAACGACAGGGACTCAAGCAGTGCCCGGGTGAACTCCGGTGCCGGCACGAAGTTCCTGCGAAGGCGTTTCGGCAGCCCGCGGATAAGGTGAAGGAGCTTGTCCTCCAGCAACCCCGGCACCAGCCACTCGCACTCCTCGGGTCGGACCTGGTTCATTGCGGCAAGGGGAAGGATGGCTGTCACTCCATCCTCCTCATGACCCGGTTCGAACCGGTACTCGAGGGGCAAACGCAGCGTGCCAAGGACGAGATGGTCGGGGAAGCGATCCCCGTCCTCCTCTCCGGCGGGCCTTAGCATGAGGTCGGCGGTGGTCATGTGCAGCAGTTCCGGCTGCGCTGCTTCCGCCTCCTGCCGCCAGCGCTCGAAACCGCGCAGATCATTCACTTCATCGGGAACGCGCGCCGCATAGAACGCATGCACGGCGTCCGCATCCACCAGCAGGTCGCGACGGCGGCTCTTGTCCTCGAGACGGCGTATCGACTCCATCAGCGCGCGATTACGGCGCAGGAAATCCCCCGGACTGTCTACGCGATCCTCTGCCAGTCCCTGCCGCAGGAAGATCTCACGGGCATCATGCGGATCGATCCGGCCATAGTTCACGGCTCGGCGGCCCACAAGGACCAGGCCATAGAGGGTGACGGTCTCGTAGGCGCGTACCCGCCCCGCCCTGTGGTCCCAGTGCGGATCGCTGTAGGCACGTTTCACCAGGTGCGCCGCCAGTCGTTCCACTTCCACGGGTTCGATCCGCGCCGCAACCCGGGCGAAAACCCGGCTGGTCTCAACCAGCTCCGCTGCCATGATCCAGTCCGGTTTCCGCCGTGCCAGGGCAGAGCCCGGGAAGATGGCCAACCGCAGCCCACGGGCGCCGACGTAGTTACCGTCCTCGTCGCGGCGTGCCACGGATCCCAGCAGGCCGGAGAGCAGAGCGCGGCGGAGGCCTTCCGCATCCCCGGGTTCGCGATTGACGCGCATGCCCATGCCGCCGACAAGCTCCTTGAGCTGTCGATGGATGTCGTCCCAGTCCCGCAAGCGGGCGACGGACAGGACACGCTCCCGGGCCCAGCTCCGCAACCGGTTGCGGCTGAGGTTCGCGGCGGCAGCCCGGTACCCGCGCCACAGGTTCAGGAACCCGGCAAAGTCCGATTCGGGATCCTGCCAGACCGCGTGTGCTTCGTCCGCGGCCTGCTGCGCATCCAGCGGACGTTCCCGGGGATCCTGGACGCTCAGGGCGGCGCCGATGATCAGCACTTCCGACAGCACCCCTTCCCTTTCCGCCGTGAGCAGCATGCGCGCGATGGACGGGTCCAGGGGGAAACGTGCGAGGCGTCGTCCGGTCCCTGTCAGGCGCGCCTGCTCGTCCACCGCACCGAGTTCGTGCAGCAGGCGGTAGCCATCGGTGATGAAACGCCGGTCCGGAGGTTCAACGAAGGGGAAATCCTCGACCTTCCCGAGCCCCTGGGCCTCCATCTGCAGTATGACCGCCGCCAGATTGGTACGGTTGATCTCCGGATCCGTAAAGGCCGGGCGCGCGTCCAGATCGGCTTCCGAATAGAGGCGGATGCAGATGCCTGGTGCCGTGCGGCCACAGCGTCCGCTGCGTTGCCGGGCCGATGCCCGGGAGATCGGCTCGATCGGCAGCCTCTGCACCTTGGTGCGGAAACTGTACCGGCTCATGCGAACCAGGCCGGTGTCCACCACGTACCGTATGCCGGGGACCGTGACCGAAGTCTCGGCCACGTTGGTGGACAGTATGATTCTCCGGCCCGCGTGGGGAGCAAACACCCGTTGCTGTTCCGCCACGGACAACCGCGCGTACAGCGGCAGAACGTGGCTGTGCGGCGGGTGGCGCTTGCGCAGGGCTTCCGCCGCCTCCCGGATGTCGCGCTCCGTCGGCAGGAACACCAGGACATCACCTTGCCCCTCGGCGGCAAGCTCCTCCACCGCATCCACGACACCGGTCAGCATGTCGCGGTCATCCTCGTGATCTGCCTCGGTCAGCAGTGGCCGATAGCGGATCTCGACCGGAAAGGTGCGCCCCGACACCTCGACGACCGGAGCGCCGTCAAAATGACGGGCAAAGCGCTCGGGATCGATGGTCGCAGAGGTGATGATGACCCGGAGATCGGGGCGGCGCGGCAGCAGTCGCTTCAGGTACCCGAGGAGGAAGTCGATGTTGAGACTTCGCTCATGGGCCTCATCCACGATGACGGTGTCGTAGCCCCGGAGATCCGGATCGCCCTGGATCTCCGCGAGCAGCATGCCGTCGGTAAGCAGCTTGAGACGCGTTCCCTCACCGACCCGGTCCGCGAAACGCACCTTGTAACCCACAGCCTCCCCGACCCCGGTCTCAAGCTCCTCGGCTATACGTGCTGCCAGGGTCCTGGCGGCAAGGCGACGCGGCTGGGTGTGGGCAATCATGCCTTCCACTCCCAGGCCCAGGCTCATGCAGATCCTGGGCAGCTGGGTACTCTTCCCGGAGCCGGTCTCGCCGCAGACGATCACTACCTGGTGATTGGCGATTGCCCCGGCAATCGCCTCGTGTCGTTGCGAGATCGGCAGTTCGACCGGGCCTGCGGATGGTACCGGCGCAGCCTTGCGCAGCGTCCGGCGCCGTATGGCACTCTCCATGTCCCGCCCGAGCGCGCGCAGCGCCCGATCAATCGGGCGCCCGCTAGCCTCGCGCCGCCGGATGCCACGAAGGCGCCGGCGGAACACCGGCCGATCCGGGACCGGACATTCACCGAGCCGGGATTCAAGCTGATCCGGCATCAACCCTGCCCCGGCACCGACGGGCGTGTTGTCGTGCACCTTCAGACAGCCTGGCGGGTCCGCCGACGGTTGTCCCGATTCGGAAACTTCCTTGCCGGGAGCTGCACTGCCTCCAGTTCCCACCGTTCCGGAGTGCAATGCAGCAGGATCATGGATGGCCCGCCGTGGGTGCGGGTCCGGCCCGCGGCACCGGGATTGACCACCCACGGCCTGTCGTCGGTATCCATTGTCAGCTTGTGGCTGTGCCCGTAGGCGACCAGCCGCGCGTCGGGAAAACCCCTGCGGAGATAACGGTGTCGCTCCGCAACGGAACGACTGTCGTTGCCATGCACGACCACCAGCATGCCACCGGGCAGATCCAGCCGGGCCTCTTCGGGCAGATTCTCGAGAAAGCGGGATTCCGACTCGCCCCACCGGCTGGTCGTGTCATTGTTGCCTCGCACGGCTACAACCTGCTCGCGGGGCTGCAGCGCACAGAGCACATCCGCGCCCCCGATATCACCGGCATGCACGGCGTAATCACACTCGACAACACGCTCGGCGATTCTGGGATCCAGAAAACCGTGGGTGTCGGACAGTATTGCTACGCGGGATTCCAACTTGTCGCTCATGGCTTGCGCTCAGGCACGAAAGCCCTCTTCGATTCGGGATTGCAGTTCGCCGTACTCGCGGCAGACGGGAAAGCGGGGAAACTCCTTCACCACGTTGTCCGGCGGCCGAAACAGGATGCCTGCATCCGCCGTGCACAACATGTTCACATCATTATAGGAATCACCCGCGGCTACGGTTCGGAAATTCAGCTCCCGTAGCGCGCGCACTGCCGCCCGCTTGTGATCCGTCATCCGCAACTGGTAATCCGTGATCCTTCCGCCGGAGTCTACCCGCAGCCGATGACAAAACAAGGTCGGCCAGCCCAACTGTTTCATCAGCGGACGCGCGAACTCGTAAAACGTATCGGAGAGGATGACGAGCTGATAGCGGGAGCGCGTCCAGTCGACGAAATCCCGCGCCCCGGGAAGCGGCTCCATGCCGGCGATAACCTGCTGAATGCTCTCCATGCCAAGCCCATGCTCGTCGAGCAGACGCAGGCGCTGGCGCATGAGCACATCGTAGTCCGGAATATCCCGCGTCGTGGCCTTGAGGGCGTCGATTCCGGTGCGTTCCGCGAAATCGATCCAGATCTCGGGGATGAGCACCCCTTCGAGGTCGAGGCAGACTATTTCCACGGGGCCCTCCTCCCCAGAATACCGCCGCCGACTGCGTCACCCCGTGACGAGCAGGGGGATCACCGGCGTGAAGCGCGGCACAAGGTATTCGTTTTTCGCCCGCGGTGCAAGGTTGACCCGGAACCCGGTCATTCGTCTCCACAACCCGCTCTGTGCCGCGCCGCTCCCACCTCGTTGGCAACCCCGAACGGCACGTGCCCGGTTGCTACGTGACGTGTAGCGAGTTCGCAGTGTCCCGCCTGGTCGTCGAAGAAGATATCGGCGCCGAAGGCTTCCAGGAACTCCGCCTTGGTGAGACCGCCCAGAAACAGCGCCTCGTCGATCCGAATGCTCCAGTGCCGCAGAGTGCGGATCACCCGCTCGTGGGCCGGTGCTCCGCGCGCAGTGACCAATGCGGTACGGATGGGGCAGCCATCCGCAGGATAGGCATTCTGCAGGTTATGCAGAGCCGAGAGAAAACGCTTGAACGGCCCCCCGGGCAGCGGGGCGTGCGCCCGTTCCCGCTCAGTGGCGCTGAAGCGATCCAGGCCTTCCTCGCGGAACACCCGCTCCGCCTCGTCTCCGAACAGCACCGCGTCACCATCGAAGGCAATCCGCAGCTCGCCATCGCCCTCCTCCGACCCGGCCACAGGCTCGTCCCGCTGGGCGCTTGGCAGGATGGTAGCAGCGGCATATCCCGCCCCCAGGGCGGCACTGACATCCGTGGGGTCCGCGGAAAGGAACAGGTGTGCGCCAAACGGCCGCACGTAGCGCCAGGGGCTCTCGCCATTGGTAAACGCCGCCCGGGTAATGCTCAGGCCGTAATGCTCGATGGAATTGAAGACGCGCAATCCCGTATCCGCGCTGTTCCGGGAGAGCAGGATCACTTCAACCCGGGTCGCACTCTGATCCAGGCTCAGGAGCTTCCTGACCAGGCGAAAGGCCACACCGGGACGCAGTACTTCCGCCTCCCGCTCGATCTGGTAACGGCAATAGGCTTCCACCCCCTCCTCCTCGAACACGCGATGCCCTTCCGACATGTCGAACAGGGCCCGGGACGAGATCGCCACCACCAGACGTTCCGGGTTATCCATGATGCAGCTCCCTGGGTCGTACCTGGACATGGCGTGGACGATCACCATGATACCGCGTAAAGGTCTCCCGGGCATGGTCACCCGACGGCCAGGGTCCGCGAAGACACATGAATTTCCGTAGACTGTGGGAATACCTCCTCCAACGTGGCGGTGATCGACATGACCGGGCAGGGTATTTCAGCGTGGGAGACGCATGCCGTAACAAACCAGCCTCCCCCCCTGGAGGGAGCCAACCTCTTTACGGCGGATCGCCCGCTGCGGGAGGCGGCTCGGCAGTACTGCAGCATTCACGGGACGGATCGATTCGTTGCATATGGCGAACGCGCTGGTGGCGACCTCACCGAAGCCGGATTCGAGGCGAATCGACAGCGACCGGAGCTGCGCACGCACGACCGGTATGGCCATCGCATTGACGAAGTCCGTTTTCACCCTGCCTACCATGCATTGATGACGGCCGCGATCGACGCCGGCATCCACTCACTGAGCTGGGACGGCCAAGCCGCACCGGATACCGCCATGGTCGACCGCGCGGTGCTGATGTACCTGCACAATCAGGCGGATGCAGGCACCATGTGCCCGATCACCATGACCCACGCCGCCATGCCGGCTCTGCGTCAGGCACCGGACCTGGTACGGGAACTGCAGCCATTGCTGCTGTCCCGCATCTACGATCCACGCCCCATTCCATGGTGGGAGAAGCGCGGAGTGACGGTGGGGATGGGCATGACCGAGAAACAGGGCGGGTCCGATGTGCGCGCCAACACCACGCGGGCGCGCGCCACAGACGCCGGGCACCACGAGCTGACCGGGCACAAGTGGTTCCTTTCCGCCCCGATGTCGGACGCATTCCTGGTGCTGGCACAGGCGAACGGGGGCCTGAGCTGCTTTCTGCTCCCGCGCTGGCGCCGGGACGGCCAACGCAACACCATCCAGGTGCAGCGGCTGAAGGACAAGCAGGGGAACAACTCCAACGCCTCCGGGGAGGTGGAGTTCCGCGGGGCGGAAGCCTATCTCGTCGGAGCCGAGGGGCGGGGAATCGCCACCATCATGCCGATGGTCGCGCTGACGCGTCTGGACTGCATGATCGGCTCGGCCAGCCTCATGCGCCAGGGCGTGACCCAGGCATTGCATCATTGTCGCCACCGGGAGGCGTTCGGCCGGCCACTGGCCAGCCATCCCCTGATGGAGAACGTGCTGGCGGATCTGGCGATCGAATCGGAAGCCGCCCTGCTGCTTTCCCTGCGCCTCGCCCGGGCCCTGTCGCTTGCCGAGGCCGATGCGGGGGAAGCGGCGCTCGCCCGCATTGGCACCGCCATCGGCAAGTTCTGGGTCTGCAAGCGCGCGCCTGCCCTCCTGCACGAGGCCCAGGAGTGCCTCGGCGGCA
>SLLM01000274.1 GCA_007134055.1 Ectothiorhodospiraceae bacterium
GACCATTGCGAGCGCCCCAGGCCGGGACCGACGGCGACAACGGTGGCCCGTTGCAGCATCGGCTCGAGGTCCCGCGGGACATCGATCCCAAGTGCCATGATCTCCGGTGTGGAGGCAAGCAGTGCCGGCGCGTGTACCGGCCGCGTGACAGCGGACACCAGGCCAGCGCCAACACGCAGCGCGCCGCGTGCGGCCATGAGCACTGCGCCGCCGGTACCGTGCTCGCCACCGACGACCAGCACGTGGCCGAACTTCCCCTTGTGCGCATCACGTGCCCGCCGGGCGCGCAGGAGATGCCGCAGAGCGTTGTAGTCCGTGCGCCAGGCCGCGGGAGGTTGCTGGCTGTCACGCACGCTCGCCGGAAGATCCAGGTCGAAATACCGGATACTACCAGCCACGGCCGGTCCCGAGCCGGTCAGCAATCCCCGTTTCATGCCAACGAACGTAACGGTGATCTCGGCGCGAATCGCCACCCCGAGCATGGCCCCGGTATCTCCACTCAGGCCCGAGGGGATGTCCACGGCCAGTACCGGCACCCCGGCAGTGTTGACCGCGCCGATCAGGGCGGCCCACTCCGCCCTCACCTGCCGCTCCAGTCCAGTACCGAGCAGGGCATCCACGACGACCGATCCCGGGTCCAGGTTCAGATCGCCGTCCCAGGCACGACGGGCGCCGCCATTACCGAGGTAGCGCTGCGCCGCGGTGGCGGCGTCCCCCGACAGGCGCTCCGGGTCACCCATCTGGATCAGGTCCACGTGCAGGCCGTCGCGTCGGGCAAGGTCGGCAATCACGTAACCGTCGCCGCCGTTGTTCCCGCTCCCGCACAACACCAGCAACGAGCGGCACTCCGGCCACGCGGCGCGGAGGTTGTCGTAGGCGAAGGAGCCGGCACGCTCCATCAGCTCGATTCCCGGGATGCCGAGGACCTCGATTGCGTGGCGGTCCATCGCCGCCACCTGGCCCGGCCTGTACAGTGCGCGTGGAAGCCCTTTCATGCGCCCAGTATAACGAACTCCTGCCCGCGGTTACGCTACACTGGCGCCATGCCCGATGCAGCCCGTCAAGCACTGGATGGCGACGCCCTGGTGGCGCGGATACGCTCCTGGAGCACCGAGCTCGGTTTCCAGCAAGTCGGGATCTCGGACGTCGAGCTGGAGACCGCCGAGCAGCGCCTGCTGCAGTGGCTGAAGGAAGGCAGGCATGGCGGTATGTCCTGGATGGAGCGCCATGGCACCCGCCGCAGCAGACCCGCGGAACTGGTACCCGGCACCATCCGCGTGATCACCGTGCGCATGGATTATCTACCGGAAGCCGCCGATGCGTGGAGCACGCTGGAATCACCGGACCGGGCCTATGTGGCCCGGTACGCCCTGGGCCGGGACTATCACAAGCTAATGCGCAAGCGCCTCCAGCGGCTGGCCGATCGCATCGGGGCCGCAAGCGGTCCCTTCGGCTACCGGGTTTTTGTCGACAGCGCACCGGTGATGGAGAAGCCCCTCGCGGAGAAGGCCGGCCTGGGGTGGATCGGCAAGCACACGCTGCTGATCAGCCGCCAGGCAGGTTCGTGGTTCTTCCTGGGCGAGATCTTCACCGACCTCCCGCTGCCCACGGACAGGGAAGCCCGGGACCACTGCGGCACCTGCCGCGCCTGCATGGACATCTGCCCTACCGGCGCAATCACCGCCCCGTATCGGCTGGACTCGCGCCGCTGTATCGCCTACCTCACCATCGAACACGAGGGGAGCATCCCGGAAGATCTGCGTCCACTGCTGGGGAACAGGATATTCGGCTGCGACGACTGCCAGCTGGTGTGTCCCTGGAACAAGTTTGCCCGCTACAGCCGGGAGGCGGACTTCCGCCCGCGCGCGGACCTCGACCGCTCCCGGCTCCTCGAGCTGTTCGCATGGGACGACGCCACCTTCCTGCAGCGCAGTGAAGGGTCGGCAATACGGCGCCTGGGGCATGAGCGCTGGTTGCGCAACATCGCCGTGGCGCTGGGAAACGCCGCACCGTCGCCAGCCGTCATCCGTGCCCTGGAGGCCCGTCTTGATTACCCATCGGCCATGGTGCGGGAACACGTACAATGGGCCCTGCACCGGCAACGGGCCCGCCTGGAATGCGGGGATGCATCATGAACGCTTCACTGTACGGACGACACATAGCCGTACCCGAGAGCCGGGAACTCGACCTGCTGTCGCAGATGCTCGAAGAGCGCAGCGCGATCGTCTTCCGCTGCCCCCTGGTCAGCATCCGGGACGCCTCCGACCGGGACGCTGTCCACGCGTGGATCCGTCGGCAGACGGAAGAACCGCCCCCGGTTTTCATTCTGTACACCGGAGAAGGGGTCCGGCGCCTGCTGGATGCGGCCGCGCAGGTCGGCCTTCGCGACGAGCTGATTTCGGCCATGGATGGCGCCACCCTCGTGACCCGAGGACCCAAGCCGGTCCGGGCTCTTCGCGATGTCGGCCTGAGAGCCGATGCGCCGGCTGCGCCCCCCACCACCCCCGGGGTGATCGACACGGTAAGCCGGCTGGACCTGGCCGGGCGCAGGGTTGCCGTACAGCTCTACGGGCAGGAACCGAACAGGCCCCTGGTGGACGCCCTGGAGACGGCCGGCGCGACGGTCGACACGGTAGCTCCGTATGAATACGTCGATGACACCGCGGAACCGGGAGTCGTGGAGCTGATCCAGGGCCTCCGCGATGGTCGTTTCGACGCGATCATGTTCACGAGCAAGGCCCAGGTGGAACGTCTGTTCGCGGTGGCCGCCGCCCAGTCCCTTACCGATGCCCTGCATGCGGGCCTGGAGCGCACGGTGGTCGCCGCGGTGGGCCCGGTGGTCACCGCAAGCCTGGAGGAACACGGCGGCTCCGCGGACCTGCAGCCGGAACGCAGCTACTTCATGAAACCCCTGGTACGGGAGCTGGAGGCGAAGCTGGGAAGGAAAGGTTGAGTATCACGCCCCGGCCCCCCGCGGTGGTGCCATGCGTCACGTCCTGCATGTGTCCGTCCCCTGCTCCACCGCCACGTTGTCGATGAGGCGCGTCGGGCCGAGGCGGGCTGCGCCCAGCACCACGAAGTCGCAATCACCGGACATCGGGCGCTGCAGATCTTCCGGACGGCGTATGCTGACGTAGTCCGGATCCATTCCCACGTCCCGCAGTTCCCCTTGAGCGCGTTCCTCGAGAGCCGCGAAATCGCGCCGACCGGCAGCAAGTTCTCCGGCGATTTCCCGCAGCACGGCATTCAGGCGCGGCGCCACGCGCCGCTGTTCCGGCGACAGGTATCCGTTCCGGGAACTCAGCGCCAGCCCGTCGGCATCACGGACGGTCTCCACGCCGACGATCCGTACCCGCATGCACAGATCCCGCACCATGTGCCGCACGACCAGCAACTGCTGGTAATCCTTCCTGCCGAAGGTCGCCAGATCGGGACCGACCATATTGAACAGCTTCGCCACCACCGTCGCCACGCCGGAGAAATGCCCTGGTCTGGCAAGGGCGCAGAGCATGCCTTCCAGTGCCGGCACCTGTACCCGCGTACCCTGGGCGGTGCCTTCCGGGTACACGGTTTCCGCCCCGGGGGTGAACAGGATGTCCACCGGCATCCGTGCCAGTGCGCGACGGTCGGCTTCCAGTGTGCGCGGATATGCGGCGAAGTCCTCATCCGGCCCGAACTGCGTCGGATTGACGAACACGCTTACGATGACGCGGTCGGCCAGTGCCGCCGCCTCCTCGACCAGCCGCAGGTGCCCGTGGTGGAGATTTCCCATGGTAGGCACCAGGGCCACGACGTCACCGGACCCTTTCCAGTCAGCGACCCGGCGACGCAGGGTGTCGAGTGCGGTAATGCGCTCCATCATTGCCCCCGGCCCCGTTGTCAGAAACAGTGCTCCGAAGCCGGGAACGTGCCGTCGGCGACCGCCTTCACATAGGCCTGCAGGGCGCCGTGGATACTGCCGCCCTCCGGCATGAAGTTCTTCGCGAAGCGGGGGATCTTGCCAGGCGTGAGCCCCAGCATGTCCTGCAGCACCAGGATCTGGCCATCACAATCCGGACCGGCACCGATCCCGATGACCGGCAGCTGCGTGCCACGGGCGATCTCCGCCGCCAGGGCCACGGGCACGCATTCCAGTAACAGCATGTCGGCCCCGGCGTGCTCCAGAACCCGGGCATCCTCGACCATGGCACGGGCACTTGATTCATCCCGCCCCTGGACCCGGTAACCGCCAACCTTGTGAACCGCCTGCGGGCGCAGGCCCAGATGGGCACAGACCGGGATGCCCGCCCCGGCAAGCTGGGTCACGACCTCGGCTTGTTCCCCGGTCCCTTCCAGCTTGACGATCCGCGCACCACCCTCCTTCATCAATCTTCCGGCATTGTGCAGGGCATCGGCGACGGTACCGTGACTCATGAAGGGCATGTCGGCCATCAACAGGCCGGCCGGCCGGGCGCTGGCGACGCAGCGGCAGTGATAGATGATTTCCTCCATGGTGACCGGCAGCGTGGTTTCACGCCCCTGCATGACCATGCCCAGGGAATCCCCCACCAGCATCACGTCGACACCCGCCTGATCCAGCGCCACCGTGAAGCTGTAGTCATAGACCGTGAGGCAGGAGATCTTCTGGCCGCGCTGCTTCATCTCCACCAGGGAGGCAATGGTGACGGGCTTGCGCTGGCCCTCGGCGTTAGCGGTATACATTGTGATTCATCCAACAATCCTGTCCCGCGGGAGCAGCTACTGGGAACGCAAGAATAATGCTGCAACGCGTCAATTGAAAGGGCACGGGAACCGCCCCCATGCCTGGCTTACAGCCCGATGGGGGTCGGATTGAAATACTGGCGACCGCTGTGCATCTCCCCCAGGCGATCCAGCAACTGACCGTAATCGCCGTCATTGTTTACCAGGTCGATGGCCGATGCGTTCACGATCAGCAATGGTGCGGCATCATAATGATAGAAGAAATTCACGTAGGCATCGCTGAGCCGCTGCAGGTAGTCAGCCGTGATCCCCTGCTCGTGCGCTATGCCCCGGCGACGGATCCGCTCCATGAGCACATCCACCGGGGCCTGCAGGTAGATCACCATGTCCGGGGGCTCCACCTCAACCAGCAGTTCACGATACACCCGATCATACAACACCAGCTCCGGCTCCCGTAGCGTCAGCTCTGCGAACACGCGATCTTTCTGGAAGAGAAAGTCGGCCACGTACCGCTCCCGGAACAGATCTCCCTGGCGCAGACTCCGCATCTGCTCGGCGCGCTGCATCAGGAAATGCATCTGGGTCGGAAACGCGGCATCACGGGGGTTCTCGTAGAAACGTTCCAGGAATGGATTGTCCTCGGCGCCTTCGAGCAACAGCTGACTACCGAAGGTTTCGGCCAGCCGGCGTGCCAGGCTGGTCTTGCCGACACCGATCGGGCCTTCCACGACCACGTGCCGGCGAGGGGCGTCGGAGGTGCTCACATTGCGATTCATCGAAACTCCAGGGGAGTAGCCAGCGGTCCGGGGCACAGCCGAGCCAGGTCGTTCACGGCACCCAGGCCGGGCACTTCGTAATCCGGTGCGATCTCGCACCAGGGCTGGAGAACAAAACTGCGGTCGGCGAGCCCCGGATGGGGAAGTTGCAGGCGGTCCGTAGCCATCGTCACGTGGTCCACGCTGAGCAGGTCAAGATCCAGGGTGCGTTCGCCCCAGTGCCGGGTGCGGCGGCGACCCTGCCGCCGTTCCAGCTCCTGCAGGCAATCCAGCAGTTCCAGAGGCGACAACTCCGTCTCGAGCCAGGCGACGGCGTTGACGTAGTCCGGCTGATCCCGGGGGCCCATGGGCGGGCTGCGATACAGGCGCGATGCCCTCTGCAGCCTGGTACGCGGCAGTGCGTCCAGCTCGTTCAGCGCACGGCGTACCCGCTCCTCCGGCCCGTCGAGGTTGCTACCCAGGCCGACAAAGCCGTCGCTCATGCGCCGCCCTCGTCTCCTCCCCGGCGAGGGCCCCGGCGCCGACGGCGGCGAGGCCGGCGAGCAGGCTCCGAATCTGCCACCTCGGGTTGCCGCCCCTCCCCTTCCTGGTAGCGCGTCCACCAGTCGGCGAGCTCCTGCTCCGCGTCCCCGACAACGGCGCGAAGCAACAGGAAGTCGTAGGCTGCGCGGAAGCGCGGGTGCGTGACCAGGCGACCCGCACGCCGACCGCGATTGCGCTCCAGGCGTGGCTGCAGGGCGAACATCTCGCGCATCGGCAGACTGAACCGTTTGGGAACGGAAACCCGCTGCAACTGTTCCTCGATGGCATCCGCCACCGCCAGTTGCAGGCCCTGGGCTTCCGTCAACCCCTGCTCCAGGTGAAAGCTGGTACGTCGACGCACCACCGGCCACAACAGGGCGGCGAACAGAAACGCCGGTGTGACCGGCTTGCCGTCCGCGATCCGCCGATCGGTGTTGTCCAGCGCAGCATTGAGAAACTGTACCCAGGTTCCATGCCCTTCTTCCTCGATCTCCGTATCGGTCCCCGGGAACAGCGCGCCAAACAGGCGATACTTGCGGAGCATCTCGAATGTCTGGGCGCCCTGGCCGCCCATGAAGAGCTTCAGCACTTCGTCGAACAGGCGTGCCTGGGGGACATGCTCGAGCAGTGGCGCCATCTCAGGAATCCGCTTGCCTGCCTCCTCGTCAACCCGGAACCCAAGCTTGGCGGCAAAGCGTACCGCACGCAGCATGCGCACGGGATCCTCGCGGAACCGGGCATCCGGATCGCCGATCAGGCGAACCACCCCGGCCTCCAGGTCGTCCATGCCGTTGGCGAAATCCACCACTGAAAAATCGGCAATGTTGTAATACAGGGAATTGATGGTGAAATCCCGCCGCAGCGCATCCTCCCCGACCGTCCCGTAGACGTTATCGCGCACCAGCATGCCGTCGCGCAATTGCGCGTCCTCCTGCCCCGCACCGTCGAAATCATGCGCGGCACGGAACGTCGCGACTTCGATAATCTCGGGGCCGAAGTGAACGTGGGCAAGACGGAACCGGCGGCCAATCAGGCGGCAGTTGCGGAATAGTCCCCGTACCTCTTCGGGCCTGGCGCTGGTGGCCACGTCAAAATCCTTCGGTTCCCGACCGAGGGAGAGGTCGCGGACACCGCCGCCAACCAGATAGGCCTCATAACCGGCATTGTGCAGGCGGTAGAGTACCTTCAGGGCGTTGTCGCTGATATCCGCACGGGAGATGCGGTGCTCGGAGCGGGGGAAGACTACGGCATCGGGCGCTTGTTCTTGCAGTATCTGTTCCGTCACTGGGTACCGTGCTTGAGCCAATCGAGTGAGCGCGTATAATACCACCACCGTGGCGGTGATGCAGTGAGCTGCAACACACTAGCGGCCCGATCCGCGCTCCCTTCGTCTAGTGGTCAGGACGCCGCCCTCTCACGGCGGTAACAGGGGTTCGAATCCCCTAGGGAGCGCCATACTTTCCCCACGGGCTTGATAATGGCACAGAATACGGCGCCCGCCGGGGCCCTCCGCCGCCTTCTCGCCATGCTCTACGATGGCGTGCTGCTCATCGCCGTGCTGATGGTCGGCAGCTTCGCCTTCCTGCCCCTGACGGGGGGAGAAGCCGCGGACGGCCCGATGCGCTTCGTCTTCCAGACGTACCTGGTGCTGCTCATCACGGCATTCTTCGCGTTCTTCTGGATGCGAGGCGGGCAGACGCTGGGCATGCGGGCATGGGACCTGACGCTCATTCGCCCCGACGGCGGCCCGCTTACCCTGCCCGACGTACTCGTCCGCCTGCTCGCAGCGACCGTCACCCTTGGCCCCGTGTCCCTCATCAGCGTTCCCTTCCATGGCCGTCGCCACAGTCTCACGGATATGCTCAGCGGCACCGTCGTCATCCGTCAGCGCACCCGGGACGTGGTATAGAGGGCAATCGCCAGGAACACCAGGGTGGGCAGCAGAGCACTGATGGCCGGCGGCAACCCGTAGACCAGCCCCAGGTGATTGAGAAGATTGTTGGCCAGGAAGAAGACAATGCCGATCATTACGCCGATGAATATACGCTGCCCGGCACCGACCGAGCGCAGCGATCCGAAGGCAAGGGGAATGGTGAGCAACAGCATGGTCAGGGTTGCCAGCGGCGTGGCAAGCTTGAGCCAGAAAGCCAGGCGGTACCGGTCGCTCTCCAGTTCGTTGCGGTCCAGGTAACCGATGTACGTCCACAGCTCCGCCATGGACAGCGCTTCCGGATCAACCACCACCACGTCCAGCACGTCCGGGCGCAACTGGGACTCCCAGGCGAGCTGATCCCGCGCCTCGCGTTCCACATCGTCACCCACGAACCGATTCACCACGACTCCGTCGAGCAGCCAGTGGTCGTCCTGGTAGCGGGCGCGAGCGGCACTGACGATAGACGTAAGCTGTCGGGAGTCGTCGAAATGGTAGATATGCAGTGCCTCGAGCAGATCCGCGGAGGGCGCCGAGCCCACCTGGACAAAACTCCTCCCGTCCCGTGCCCAGAAGCCATCCCGGCTCAGCGCCCCGACCTGCCCGGTCTCTGCTCGTGCCTTCACCTCCAGCGACATTCGCTCGGCCGGCGGCGCCACCCACTCCCCCAGCGCCACGGCCACCAGCGCGAGAAGTATCCCCGCGGTGGCCACGCTGCGACCGATGCCCAGAACCGACATACCGGCGGCACGCATGACCACCAGCTCGCTGCGGGCGGCCATTCCGCCCAGGGTCATCAGGCTGCCGATCAGCGTGGCCACGGGAAAGGACTCATAGGCGCGCTGCGGCGCCTGCAGGGCGACGTGCAGCAATGCTGTCAGCGCCGGGTAATCGGGCGTGATGTCGCCGCTCTCCTCGACGAAGCTGAAGATCAGTATCAGGGAGACGAACACGGTGAGCGCCACCAGCGAACCGCTGATCACGGCACGGGCGATGTAGCGGTCCAGGATCCCCATCATCAGCCATTCCCCCGGGAGCGGAAGCCGAGCAGGCCGTACTGCCTGAGCAGCCAGAGGATGCCCACCGCGGCGACCACCCCGTGTATCGGCCACAACCCGAGCCAGGCGGGAATACTGCCATCCTCCATCCAGCCCTGCGCCACGGTAAGGGCGTTGGAATAGACCGCGTAGATGAGAACGGCCAGGAGCAGGCGTCCATAGCGCCCGTCCCTGGGCGAACCCCGACTCAACGGAATGGCGATCAGTCCCAGGGTGACCACCATCAGCGGCATGGACAGCCGCCACTGCAGCTCCGCCACCTCGCGCAGATCCTCGGACCCCCACAGTTCGCCCGTTGCCATGCCGTCACGCCGGGTGCGCACCGCCGGTGGATCCCCCTCCGTGATGCGCACTCCGTGCACCTCGTAGGACATGATCCGCCACTGGCTCTGCCCTGGCATTCCGTCGTAGCGATGACCATCCAGTAGCACCAGGTAATGGTCGCCGGTATCCGGATCGACCTGGATGAAGCCCTCGTCCGCCGCCAGCATGATCTGCTCGCCGTTCTGGCGCGTCTGCAGGAAGACGTCGCGCATGCGCTCGCCGTCCTCGGCAAAGCGTTCGATGTAGAACATCCCCTCGGCACGGGAGGACTGGATGAACCGCCCCGGGCGTATGGCCTGGATCTCCACGGTTTCCCGGGCGACCTGTTCCGCTTCCCGCCCTTCCCGGGCGGCCCAGGGGCCAACCTCCACCGCCAGCCAGGCAACCAGCATCGTCAGCGGCACGGCAAGCATGGCCAGCGCCCGGTAGAGGTTGCCGGGGCCGATGCCACACGCCGCCATCGCTGCCATTTCGCTGTCGCGGTACAGCCGCCCCATGGCGAGGATCACCCCCAGGAAGAAACTGCCGGGAATCACCAGGGCGGTGTAGCTGAGGGCCTTGAACCCCATCAGCAGCAGGATGATATCGCCGGGCAGTGCTCCCGACGCGGCATCACCGAGGTAGCGGATGAGGCGGTTGGTGAAGAGCACGGCGACCAGCACCACAGTGATGGCCAGCCAGGAGAACGTGATCTCCCGCACCAGATATCGGCTGACTATGGACACTCGCAAACCGTTTCGCCTCGCTCCACCGGCGATCTCGCCCGATTGCGCCGGAACCGCGGATGATGATCGAAGGAGGCATTACCGGGTACGCCTTGACACCTGAGCCGGAAACCCGTCCGGCGCACCGGCTGCCTGCACGTCGCGCAATGCCCCTGCGCTGCAGGCAATCATACTGCCTGCTCCCGGCATAGACACAGCATCCGTCGGCGAGTGGACGCGCACGGGCGAACTGCCGCGGCATTTGCGGTACAATTCCCACACCTTTTTCTGGCGCATCCGGCGTCGGCTCACGCCTCCCGGTCGAAGGCGGGTCGATGGCGGGCGGGCTCTGTCTATGCGAGGTGGGATTGATGGATTACGCGGTCAAGAGCGGCAGTCCGGAGAAACAGCGCAGTGGATGCATGGTCATCGGTATCTTTGAAAAGCGCCGCCTCGGGCCCGGAGCAGAGGCCGTGGACCGTGCCACGAACGGTCGCGTTGCCACCCTGGTCAGGCGGGGCGACCTGGATGGCCGGGCCGGACAGACGCTGCTGCTGCAGGAACTCCCGGGAATACGGGCCGATCGCGTGTTGCTCGTTGGGCTCGGTCGCGAGCGCGACCTCAATGAACGCGGCTACCGCAAGGCGGTACAGACCGCATTCCAGGCACTCGCCAACTGCGGTGCCCGTGACACCATCTGGTATCTGGCCCAGGCCCGGGTGAAAGGTCGTGACCAGGACTGGCTGATCCGCGACACGGTGCAGACCGTGGAACAGGCCCTGTACCGCTTCGAGGCCTGCAAGAGCCGCCGGGATGCCCCGCAACCAGCATTGCGCAAGCTGACCTTCGGGGTTCCCGGACGAGGCGACGTCGCCGGTGCCCGCGAAGCCACGCGCATCGGCAAGGCGGTTGGCGAGGGAATCAACCTGGCCCGGGAACTGGGCAACCTGCCCGGCAACATCTGTACTCCTTCCTACCTCGCGTCCCAGGCCAGGGAGCTTCAGGACCGCTTTCCCGGGATCGACGTGGACGTGCTGGACGAGGATGCCATGGCCGAACTGGGCATGGGCTCCCTGCTGTCCGTCTCCCGCGGCAGCGAGCAGGCGGCGCGATTCATCGTCATGCACTATCGCGGCGCCGGAGACGATCAGGCACCGCAGGTCCTGGTCGGAAAGGGCATCACCTTTGACACGGGAGGCATCTCGATCAAGCCCGGAGCCGCAATGGACGAGATGAAGTTCGACATGTGCGGCGCCGCCAGCGTCTTCGGCACCGTGCAGGCGGCGGCAGCACTGGAGCTTCCGGTCAACCTGGTGGGCATCGTCCCGGCGGCGGAGAACATGCCCGACGGCCGTGCCAGCAAGCCCGGCGACATCGTCACCAGCATGTCGGGCCAGACCATCGAGATACTCAATACCGACGCCGAGGGGCGTCTGATCCTGTGTGACGCCCTGACCTATGCGGAACGCTACAAGCCGGCTGCGGTGGTGGACATGGCCACCCTCACGGGAGCCTGTATCATTGCCCTTGGTCACCACATGCATGGCCTCATGGGAAACAATGCGGGGGTGGTGAACGCGCTGCTGAGCGCCGGCAGGACCGCCGGCGACCGCGCCTGGGAACTGCCCCTGGGCGAGGAGTACGACGAACAGCTCAAGAGCAACTTCGCCGACATGCAGAATATCGGTGGCCGTTCTGCGGGTACCATTACCGCCGGGTGCTTCCTCGCGCGTTTCGCCGGCAAGTACCGCTGGGCGCACCTGGACATAGCAGGAACCGCCTGGAACAGCGGTGAAAACAAGGGCGCCACGGGACGGCCGGTGGCATTGCTCACCCAGTATCTTCTGGACCGGGCCGGCGAAGGGCCCCGGCCCTAACCCGGAAACGGCACTCGTGGCGCAGGTGGACTTCTATATCCTGGGGCACGCCAGACCGGGCGGGCGGGAACACCTGGCCTGCCGCCTGGCGGAGAAGGCGTGGAGGAGCGGATACTGTGTATTCATCCGCACCGCGAACGACGGTATCGCGAGTGAGCTCGACCGGCTTCTGTGGACCTACCGGGATGGCTCGTTCGTACCCCACGCGCTGGCCACCGGCGCGGATCCGCTGGATCCGATACTGATCGGCAGCATGGACGAGGCACCACCGGATCGGTGCGACCTGCTGATCAACCTGGCCAACGCCCCCCCGGACAGCTGCGACCGCTGGCAGCGGATTGCCGAGATCGCCGACCAGGAACCGGAATCCATCGCAGGCGCACGATCGAGGTTCCGATGGTATCGGGACCAGGGACTGAAGCCGGACAGCCACCAGCTGGAGTGAACCGATGAGCAAGCGGGACAAGGCCAAGGTGCCGGTACTCACCGACGTCATATGCCCCGGCGATATACTGCGCCCTCGCGGTTTGTGGCTACCGCTGGCTGAAGCGGCGCCCCGCGCGTCACGGGCGACGACCGACCCGGATTGGCAGGCACGCATGCCATCGGCACTGCAGCCGCGGGCCGACGCCATGGCGAAGGCGGTCAGGGATCGGGTCCTGGCAGCCATCGGCACGAGGACGGGACGGCGCCGGCGGCGTGACGATCACTAGCGCGGCGCACCGCGCATGCCCTGCATCCGGTGAACCCCGGCGACGGCTGCACACGGCACAGACGGCACGGCGGACTGGCAGCGCGGATCCGCCCGGTCCGGTTTATGGCGTTTGACGACAGGTAAGGCATGGAAAAAACATACGACCCGGAATCCATTGAGCAACGCTGGTATGAGTACTGGGAGCGGAACAACCACTTCGCTCCGGCGGACACGGATGCGCCACCCTACTGCATCGTCATTCCGCCGCCCAATGTCACCGGCACGCTGCACATGGGCCACGCATTCCAGGACACGATCATGGATGTACTCACCCGCTATCACCGGATGCGGGGGGATCGGACACTATGGCAGCCCGGCACCGATCACGCCGGGATCGCAACGCAGATGGTCGTTGAACGCCAGCTCAACCAGGAAGGCAAGACACGGCATGATCTGGGCCGGGAGGCCTTCATCCAACGGGTATGGGAATGGAAGGCGGAGTCCGGCGGCACCATCACCCGGCAGCTCCGGCGCATGGGTGCCTCGGTAGACTGGTCCCGCGAGTGCTTCACCATGGACGAACGCCTGTCGCACGCGGTGCAGGAAGTCTTTGTCCGCCTCTACGAGGACGGGCTCATCTACCGCGGCAAGCGCCTGGTGAACTGGGATCCGGTGCTCCGTACCGCGGTATCCGACCTGGAGGTACTGTCCGAAGAGGAACAGGGACACCTCTGGCACCTGCGCTACCCACTCAGCGACGGCAGCGACCATGTGATCGTCGCCACCACCCGCCCGGAAACCATGCTCGGTGACACCGCCGTGGCCGTGCACCCGGACGATGACCGCTACCGCCACCTGGTGGGCCGGACCATCCGGCTGCCCCTGGCGGAGCGGGACATCCCGATAATCGCCGACGAATACGTGGACAGGGAGTTCGGCTCCGGCTGTGTCAAGATCACCCCGGCCCATGACTTCAACGACTATGCCGTGGGACAGCGGCACGACCTGCCTCTGATCAACATCTTCACCGAGGCGGCCGCCATCAGCGACCAGGCTCCCCCGGCGTACCAGGGGCTGGACCGCTTCGAGGCCCGGGAGCGGATCGTTGCGGACCTGCAGCAGCAGGGGCTGGTGGAGAGGATCGAGACGCACAGGCTCATGGTGCCCAGGGGGGATCGCACCGGAGCCGTGATCGAGCCCTACCTGACGGACCAGTGGTTCGTGCGTACCGAGCCCCTGGCGCGACCCGCAATCCAGGCGGTCGAGGACGGGCGCATCCGGTTTGTTCCGGACAACTGGAAGAACACCTACTTCGACTGGATGCACCGGATCGAGGACTGGTGCATCTCCCGACAGATCTGGTGGGGACACCGCATACCGGCCTGGTATGACGAAGCCGGCAACATCTTCGTCGCGCGCAGCGAGGAGGATGCCCGGAGACAGGCCCGGGAGCACCATGGATCCACCGTCACCCTGCGCCGTGACGAGGACGTCCTCGACACCTGGTTCTCCTCCGCGCTGTGGCCCTTCTCTACGCTGGGCTGGCCGGAACGGGCCCCTGAGCTGCAGACCTTCTACCCCACCAGCGTGCTGGTCACCGGCTTCGACATCATCTTCTTCTGGGTGGCCCGCATGATCATGTTCGGCATCCGCTTCATGGACGAGGTGCCATTTCGGGAAGTCTACATTCACGGTCTGGTTCGCGATGCCGACGGTCAGAAGATGTCCAAGTCCAAGGGCAACGTGCTCGACCCGCTCGACATCATCGACGGCATCGAACTGCCGGCGCTGGTGGAGAAGCGCACTGCCGGGCTGATGCAGCCACGCATGGCGAAGCGCATCGAGAAGGCCACCCGACGACAGTTCCCGAAGGGCATCGCCCCGCACGGCACCGACGCCCTGCGCTTCACGTTCTGCTCGCTGGCCACGACCGGCCGCGACGTGGTATTCGACATGGGCCGCGCCGACGGTTATCGTAACTTCTGCAACAAGCTGTGGAACGCCGCCCGTTACGTGCTGATGAACACGGAAGGCACGGATTGCGGTCAGACGGGGAGCGCCGTTCACCTGGGACTGGCGGAACGCTGGATCATCTCCCGCCTGCAGACCACCGAGCAGGAGGTGGCACAGCACATCGAGGCCTACCGCCTCGATCTCGCGGCCCAGGCGCTCTACGAATTCCTCTGGAACGAGTACTGTGACTGGTACCTGGAGCTTTCCAAGCCGGTCCTCCAGGTATCCACGGACGAGGCCGCCCTGCGGGGAACCCGTCGGACCCTGGTGCGTGTCCTGGAGGCAATCCTGCGGCTTGCACATCCCTTCCTGCCCTTCATCACCGAGGAGATCTGGCAGCGCGTGTCCCCGCTTGCCGGGGCCCGGGGTGACACGATCATGCTGCAGCCCTATCCGGTTGCCGACGAGGATCGGCGCGATCCCGGTGCGGAAGCCGACATCGACTGGATCAAGGCCTTCATCCTCGGCGTTCGACGGATCCGGGGGGAAATGGACATCTCTCCGAACCGCCCGCTGCCGGTGCTGCTGCAGCATGCAGGAGCGATGGACCGGCAGCGGCTGGAGCAGCACGGGTTGTTCCTGGAACGCCTCGCACGGCTGGAGCAGATTACGGTGCTCGGTGAGGATGACGAAGCTCCCGAGTCCGCGATCGCGCTTGTGGGTGACATGCAGCTACTGGTGCCCATGGCCGGGCTGATCGACAAGGAAGCGGAGTTGCGCCGTCTTGCCCGGGAACGGGACAAGGCCAACGCGGACCTGCAACGTGCCCAGAAGAAGCTGGACAATCCCGACTTCACCAGCAAGGCTCCCGCCACGGTAGTGGAGCAGGAGCGCAAGCGGGTTGCGGCATTCCGCTCTGTCCTGCAGCGCCTGGAAGCACAGTACGACAGGATAGAACGCCTCTAGGGAGACCGCAGGGCAACACGTCTGGATGATTACAGGACCGGGCCATTTCTCCCTGGTGCGCCCCGCAGCTGTCATTCCGTCGCGCGACCGCCTGGCCTGCGCG
This sequence comes from Ectothiorhodospiraceae bacterium, assembly GCA_007134055.1. GTDB lineage: Bacteria > Pseudomonadota > Gammaproteobacteria > Nitrococcales > Aquisalimonadaceae > Natronocella. The sequence continues at coordinate 15,609 of SLLM01000274.1, forward strand.
ATCAGACACCGGAGTGGCTCAGCACGAGCCGCACCACGACGATCAGGATGACGATCAGCGCGACCGTAAACAGGATACCGCCAATGATGTAGGCGAGCGGATTTCCCCGGGTGAAGTCGCGCCTGCGGGCCGCCTCTGTCTGCACACCGAAGGCAGCAGCCAGGACGCTCTGTACCACCTGCCAGAATCCGGGTCTGGGAGTGCCTTCCCCGACCTGGTCCTGGTCCCCGTCGTCCTGCCTGCGATCGTCGCCTTTCACGTCGTCCTAACTCCCTGCAGGGATTCACCGATGGCGATCCAATCAATCCATCGGGGTCAACGACCGCGCGAGTATCAGCGCATCCTCGCGCCGGCCGCCATACTCCGGGTAGTACCCCGGCCGCTGCCCGACTTCACTGAATCCCGTGGCCTCGTAGAGCGCGAGCGCTCCCCGGTTCGACGGCCGGACCTCCAGGAAAACCATATCGGCCCCCAGGCGCGCGGCGCAGCACAGGCCGTAGGCCAGCAATTCTCTTCCCAGACCGCGGCGCTGCAGCGCCGGGTGCACGCAGAGGTTGAGAACGTGAGCTTCGCCGGAGACCACGGACAGGATCAGGTGCCCGGACGTGCGGCCCTCGTAGCCAAGCAGCCAGCAGCCGTATCCCACCCGCAGGCAGTCCCGGAACACTGCCCCGGTCCAGGGAAACCGGTAGGCCGCCCGCTCCACGGCCAGGACATCGGCCAGATCGGCGTCCTGCATCCGCCGGATTTCCCAGTTTTCGCTCCGTACCACCGCACTCATGAGGGAAGTCCAACTCAACCAATTAGCCAGCGATGGGGTCGCTGCAGATTCAGCTCCGGTCCGGGCGCAACAGCGGCACAAGACGCTTGAGATCCTGCCAGGCCCGGAACTTGTCGGCGGGATTCCGCAACAGATAGGCGGGATGATAACTCACCACCACCGGAATTCCGCTCCCGGGATAGTACCAGTCCGCCTGCCGCATCGCCTTCAGCGGCCGGTCGGTGCGCAGCAGGAACTGGGCCGCGA
>SLLM01000161.1 GCA_007134055.1 Ectothiorhodospiraceae bacterium
CTGCGCAATGCACTGGAGCATCGTCGTCTCGCCCGCGAGAACCAGCGCTTCCAGAGTCGCCTTCGTCGTTCCCAGCAACTGTACCGGTTCATTGTCGAGCGCTCGCCCGATGTCATCTACGTGCTCGATCAGCAGGGCAATTTCACGTTCGTCAACGCTGCCGTCCAGAAGATGCTCGGATATCCCCCGGAAGCGCTGCTGGGCAGGCACTACAGTGTCATCGTCGCAGACGATGACCAGCCGCTGGCGCGGCGTGGCATGGATGATCGCCGCACCGGTGAGCGTGCCACCCGGAACCTGGAACTGCGACTGCTGAAATCGGGTGACGAGAAGCCCGAGAGCCGTGCGGTGACCGTTGAGATCAGCGCTATGGGCATTTACGGCCAGGCCGGGGAGGAGCGCCAGGGGGAGTTCCTCGGCACCTACGGGGTCGTGCGGGACATCACCGAACGCAAGCATGCCGAAGCCCTGATCCGCTACCAGGCACACCACGACCTGCTTACCGGCCTGCCCAATCGGGCCCTGTTCAAGGACCGTCTTCGGGCCGGGCTGGCGCGCAACCAGCGCAGCGAGGACCAGCTAGCGGTTCTGTTCCTGGATCTTGACCGGTTCAAGCTTGTGAATGACAGCATGGGGCACAGTTTCGGCGACCGGCTGCTGGAGTGCGTTGCCCGGCGGCTGCGTGAATGCCTGCGGGAAGGGGATACCCTGGCCCGTCTCGGGGGCGACGAGTTCACGATTCTGCTGCCTGCGATCCAGAAATCCAGCGATGCCATTCGGGTTGCCGAGAAATGCATCGGTGCCATGAAGGACGCATTCTATCTCGACGGCCAGGAGATCTACCTGGGGGTTAGCATCGGTATCGCCCAGAGCCCGGAGCATGGGGAGACCGTCGAGAGCCTGATCAAGCACGCCGACGTCGCCATGTATCACGTGAAGGACGCCGAGCGCGGCCACTGGGCGCTGTACGAATCCTATATGAGTCAGCGGGTTGACCAGCACGTCAGCATGGAAAGTGGCCTGCGACAGGCGGTCGCGGGCAATCAGCTCAGTGTGCTCTACCAGCCCCAGATCGACGTGGCCAGCGGCAGCATCACGGCGATGGAGGCGTTGCTACGCTGGCGCCATCCCACCCTGGGAACCATTTCACCGCTGGATTTCGTCCCGGTTGCCGAACAGACCGGCGCCATCATTCCGATCAGCCACTGGCTGCTGCGCACCGCCTGCGGCGACATGCTGCGCTGGCCCGGAGCCAACGAGAACGGCACCCGGCTGGCGGTCAACCTCTCCCCGGTGCAGCTGGAGCACCCTGATTTCGTCAAGGACACACTGCAGATACTCCAGGAAGTCGGTTTCCCGCCCCACAGACTGGAGTTCGAGATTACCGAGCACACACTGATGCGAAATCTGGACTCGGTGGTGAACACCCTGCGCAAGCTCGGTGCCCACGGCGTTACGTTCGCCGTGGATGACTTCGGAACGGGATACTCCTCACTGAGTTATCTCCAGCGACTGCCTATCCATACCCTGAAGATCGACCAGTCCTTCGTGCGCAGCCTCCAGGACGGCCGCGAGGAGGGGCATCTGGTCAGTGCCATCGTCTCCATGGGCCGCAGTCTGGGGCTGAAGATTGTCGCCGAAGGCGTGGAAACCCAGGCGCAGCTGGAGATCCTGCGGCAACTGAAGTGTACCGAGATGCAGGGCTACCTGTTCAGCCGGCCGCAGGCGGCAATGGACGAATCCGGTAACGCGGTGCAGCGCTGGCGCACTGCGGTGCACGGCTGATCCGGGCGGCCGGCCCCCCTGTTCGAGGCGGCATTACCAGCTCAACCGTACGGTCACGCCCCGGGAACTGGGCGTCCAGCGGATAGCCAGGTCTCCCTGCACCGATGCCGCGGCGTTATCACCGCTGCGGGAAGCCAGGTAACGGCTCATCTGCGTGGGTTGGGTGCGTGTCTGGATGGTGTTCACCAGCATGCCGAGCAGGAAGCTGGTCACGCCGTCCCCGGGGCGATCGTCGATGATGGCGATCACGCCGCCGGCTGCCGCATTGACCAGAAATCCGGACGTTTGCGCCGCCGGAGCGCGACGCCGCGATTCTTCCCCGGCGGTGGCCCGTGCCAGCATCAGGGCGGTTTCACCCGAGTCCGGTTGCGCAGGATCCAGGGAGGCGGCCTGGGCGCGCGCAGCGCCGTGGGGAGGTGGCCGCAGGGCAAGGTCCGCCAGCGCCAGCGACGAGCGGATGCTGTCCACCCGTCCGTCGAAGCGTGTCGCTGTGCTTCCACTGGCGGTGGCCCGATACAGATTTCTGCTGAGATTCGCTGCGTGAAACGCGGCCCAGCCGCCGCGCCACCAGCGGGCGTGGCGTTCGCCCGCGGCAAGCGCCTCCTGGAATGCGTGCCAGTCCGGGCCCGCTGCGATGGACTCTGCGGAAGCCGACGCCGTGACCGCGAGCAGGTACAGAGGCAGGGCGATGTGGCAGAGCAGCCGGACGATGCGAGGTCTGGTGCCGTCCATGATTGTGGGTTCCCGTGACCCTGCCTCGCGTGTGCTCAGGCCCAGGCCTGTTCCGGGTTGCGACCTGCGGCCCAGCTCCCGGCCGCCAGCGTGAGGATCCGGGTGAGCTCCTCTTCAGGTACCGCCGGGTCCGCCACCATTTCCAGCGGGTCAAAGTGGTAGATGTAGAGGCGGGAGACGAATTCCGGAAACGGCAGCGACGATTCGCCGAAGCGTTCCCCGTTGCCATGCGTGGACACCTGGATGTCCTGCCCCCAGTGCTGGCCGCTGTCATTGTTGGGGTTGTAGAAGTACACCCGCATGACGCCGTTGGGATCGATTCCCACCCGCTGGATGGAGATGGCATGCCAGCCGATGAACCGGGCGGCGCTGTCGGTGACGGCGATGCCCGCGGGCTGCGGGTGGATCACCAGCTGGTTGCCGTTGTACAGCGGGTGATAGGAGCCGTAGAAGCGCCGGACGAAACCGCTGAAATCCACGAGATCGCCACTTCCCACGTCCACGGCGATGGCAAACCCGCGACCTACCCACCAGCCGTGGAACTCCGGGTTGATCCATCGATGGGGATCCTCTGCGCGGTCGGTGCAGAACGAGCCCATGGCGTGATAGATGGCGTCCAGGTGGGGCACCGTCACGGCGGAAACCGGGTCCACGTCCTGGATCGCCGCAAGGCCGATGTCCCGGGTGAGTTCATGGGAGGACAGCAGCTGGCCTTCAAAGCGGATGATCACGTCGTCATCCCGGGCCGCCCAGGCGAGAATCTGCAGCAGGTAGTCCGGATCGTTGCTTGCCCACATGGACAGCGCCCTGGCGGATTGACAGGTGGGGTTGTTGCCCTGGCCAACGCCCAGTGGCTGACCCAGCATGCACACCACCCCGGCAAGCAGTCGTTGCCGGGGTTCCGGCCGCGGCTCCACCGGGTTGCCGAGCATCCGCAGTGCCTGTGGCGACAGCGGCAGGTGAATCTGGCGCCAGATGGCCGGCGCGACGGGTGGGGCGTACAGGATTCCACGTTCCAGCAGACCGGCGAGGCCGTACACAGCCTGCGCGGTTTCCGGCCAGATCGCCTCCTCGATCAGGGTGTGGATCAGGTCCTGATAGCACTGCAGCGCGTCACTGCCGGTGCTGCTGAGGCCCAGGGCGGGCCCTAACAAGTCGGGTTGCTGCCGCAGAAGGAAACGCAGCAGTACCGGGTGGTAGGGCGAGACAAGTCCCGTGTCATGGACCGAGCGGCTGAACCCCAGGGCTTCCTGGCGCAGGGCCTGGGTGTCCATGCTCGCCAGCCGTTCCTCGTAGACGGCCAGCCCCGGATCCTCCTGGCAGGCCCTGGTCGGCCCGAACAGGGCGCTGATGAGGCGTTCCGCGCCCCGGCTCGCACCGCCGCTGATGCCGTTGTCCGGATCCGCCAGGTAGACCGAGACGCTGGTGATCATCTCCTTGATGTGTTCCACCTGGATGGGTCTTTGATCCAGCATGCGCCAGATTTCACTGATGAGTTGCTCGAGGATTTCGCCGAAGCCGATCTGACCGGCCAGGAACTGGTAGAGCTCGTGCACCAGGGGCGCAAGGTTGCCGAGATGGACCCGCTCGGCTTCGTTGAACTGGCCGAAGATCAGCCGCAGGTTGAGCGCCAGCGTCTGCGACAGCAGGTAGCCCGCCTGTTCCGCCGACAGGCGGGGATGCTGCAGCGCCCCCCGCGCCACGGCTGCCAGGCGCAGCTCGCTGAGGGCTTCCAGAACCACCGTGTTGCGCTCCCCCTGGCGGATGGAGTTCGCCGCCATCCAGGGTTGCAGTCGTTCCGGTGTATCCCAGTCGCTGTCATGGAAGATCCCGGCCTGCTCCAGTGCTCCGATGCGCTGGTAGATCCGCTCCATCCCGCCGGGGATCTGCATCAGCCGTCGTGCCATGTCGAGGACCGGACCCTGACGCATCGCCTTGCCGAAGTCGCGGGTGCGGGCCAGGACCTCCACGGCCGCGTCCAGGCGTTCGCTCAGCTGCTCAATGCGCCGTTCCGGATCATCGTCGACCATGGGACCGCCATTCCGCTCCTTCAGTGGGGCGCCCCGTCAACCCCTGCCGGAGCGCAGAAACACCGATCGAGTACACCATACACCGCGCTCGATTGCACATGGACGGCGGCTCGGCGCGACGGTCTCGCGC
>SLLM01000058.1 GCA_007134055.1 Ectothiorhodospiraceae bacterium
AGGACACTCAGGCCGTTTAGCCAAGAACCACTAAGCGCTGAGCCGGCGCTTTGTTGCAAAAAGACCGCCACTCCGGATTCGTCCGGGTGGCGGTCTTTTTGCGTGAGCGGGTGCCTTTTAGTATTACTTTGTTATTTATGGCCCATCACGAGCCCGAGACGCCTCGATGACGACTTGCTCAAACAAGGCCTCCAGCACACGGCGCCGCAGGGCGGTGATGCTCGTGCGTGTCCGTGGGGGGAAAACCCCCGGGGCCGGGGGCTGCCTGCGGCGAGGCAGCCTCATCGGGTGGCGCATCATGGAAAGGCCCATAAGCGCGCTGCAGGGCGAGGTAGCTGTGCGCGAGCATGACCAGCGCCACATGCCGGTGCAGTCCCGGCCAGCGGCGGCCCTCGTAGTCGTCGAGCCCAAGCTCGCCCTTGGCATCCTGGTAGAAGCGCTCGATCGCCCAGCGGACGTGAATGAGTGCCACAAGCTCGGGCAGACGCATGGCGTCGAGACCCCAGGCGTAGTAGTACTTCACGTCGCCCCGATGCCCTGGGCAGGGGCGCTCGCCGATGAGCACGCCGCGACTGGGCAGATGCTTGCCACGCCCTCCGCTGCGATGGACAGGGATGGACACGAACTCCCGGGTCAGCGCCCCTTTATGGCCCTGACGCCAGGCCACCCGGCGCCAGGCGCGCTCCGGCTGGGCGGCCACCAGCGCCTCGGCGCTTTGTTTCTCGACACGCTCTTCGAGCCGGCTTGCCTTGCGGGGCCGCCCCCGGCCCTGCCGGGGCGGAGGCGGTGGGTCGCCGGGGTCGGCGGCAACCTGCACGGCATCCCGGAAGTGCACTCGCCGCGCCACAGCCACCGCATACGGCTGGTCACGCTGCTCAAGCCCGTCGAGAAACGCCCCCTGATCGCCGTAGCCCGCATCAGCCACCACCGCGCCGACCGCCAGGCCCGCCTCGCGGGCCCGGTCGAACAGATCCAGCGCGATCTCGCCCTTGGTCTGAAAACCCGTCCCGGGCGGCACCTGCGCCTTGGCGAGCCGCTGCGGATCGTCGCACCAGCGCCGGGGCAGATACAGCCGGGCATTGACCGGCCAGTCGAAGGCGCGGTCGACATAGTGGCTGCTCACCAGCACCTGGCAGTTATCCACGCGCCCGAGCGTGCCCGAGTACTGCCGGTCGACGCCCACCGAGGCGTCGCCCTTCTTCGGCAGACCCGTGTCATCAAAGATCAACGCCCCGGCCCCGGTGCGCGCATGGGCGCTCATGTGCGCGATCCGTATCCGGTCCATGGCCGCGACATCCCACTGCGTGCGCGTGAGCAGCTCTTGGAGCCGCTGGCCGTTGGTCCCCGGCAACGCCTCACCCATGGCCGTGGCGGTCTTGTGCGGGATGTTCGCCAGAAGCCCCGTCGTGTAGCGCTCCAGCGCATGCCGACTTTCGGCACGCCGCACCAGCGCACCGAACGGCTCCAGGAACGCCTCCCATGTGGCCCCAGAGATTTCCCACTGCGCTGATCGACAGCGGACGCGGCTCCCAGGTACCGTACTTATCGATCCAGGCAATCCAGTCAGCCTCGTACCAGCCAAAGGTGGTGAACGGCGAAACGCTACAGTAATAGCTTCTGGCACGGTAGCGTTCTCGTTTCTCTTCTCGGGTCAAAGGTTGTGTGCCGAGTACGTCACCCATGCTTTGCCCACTTGTTCAGCGTCGTACGGTAGGCACGGTAGTCGACGACGACACCGGTACGGGAGTCATCCCTGGTTGAAGCTGGTGTCGCGGGCGGGTCTGTTGTCGTTGCGGAGTCAAAAGCAGACCAAGCGGATGCGAAAGCAGACCAATAAGCGCACCAAAAATCAAAGGGTGTAGTCATGGGAGACCTCCTTAGACTCCTCTCACCTATACCACGGGTTTAATGGACAGCACCGTTCGGTTCCGTACGTATCTATATGTTGAGCCGCTGGATTTTCTTCACAGCAAGAGCGAGTACGGCGGATAGGGAGGCAGTGCGTCTAGCCGGAAGACGGGGGGTGTAGTGGGGTGTGGGATATCGTTGTTACAGCAGCCGGTCGGATAGCTGTTGCTCAGGCCATTGATGCGGGATAAATATACAACACTTACCTGCCTGCCGAGAGTTGGGTGGAGCTAGGTACATAATCAGGTGACCTCATCGGGCAAGGCTCGCTGCGCCTCATACGGGCCACGGTTGGTGTGGCGGTGCGGGATCGCCGCATGGAGGGGACTGTCCTGGGCGGGATTGTCCGTCAGGGTGATGCGCGCCACGCGCTGGCGCTGCGGCTGCTCCTCGATCGGCCTCAGTTGCCCTGCGGCGAGCTCAAGCCTTGGTTCGTAGCCGTTCGCCCGGGCAGCCAGCAGTATGTTCTCCAGCGCGCACCCAAGGCCCAGGTGCATCTCCCGCAGATAGGGATCGAACGATCCCAGATTGCGATCACAGTCGGCGTAGAGTTCGACCGTATTCCCCTCCACATGGAAAACCCACGGCTGGGTGTTGTGCGGATTGGCTGCCAGGATGCCGGCGCGTACCAACTCGAGCGGGCTCCGTTCCCCGGGCTTGTGCCAGTCGTGCCAAGGCTCGTAGGCCGAGCCTTGCGCGGCCCGGAAAACACCCTGATCGCCGGCCCGCCACACCGTCCCGCCGGCGGCGACAACGGTGATCGCTGCCGCCCCTTGCAGAAAACGTCGACGCTTCATCGCAGTGTCCCCTCGATACCACCCGAGGGGTGGCGTTGTTACAATTCACTTAGGCGCGACAGGCGAACCGAATCGCTTGGCGAATCCGCTCCCAGCCCGCCTCTGAGCGAAGGTCCACACCACCGAATGCCGGGCTCTTGCGCGCCCGGATCATCAGATACTGAAAGCCGGCGACCATAAGGTTCGCGAGGGCGAGCACATCGTCTGGGTGCTCCCGCGCATCAGGAAACACCCGGGCAATCACATCGCGCCCCCACTGTTCACGGATGTTGGCCAGGGTGCGGGTGAGCGCGTTGTCCGCCACCGCCTCCCAGGCGAGGATCTCAATGGTCTGCGGCCGGTTGCGCAGCGCCTCGAGTAGCGCGAGTACGACGTGCTCCACGCGCTGCTCCGGGGGCAACCTACGCACCGCGTCGATATCGCTCCCCAGGACCTCGTCAACTGTCGGCCAGAAGTCCGCGCCTTCCCCGTAGGCCCGCAACAGGTTGGGCAGGCCGTCGAAGTAACGGTAGATCAGTACTTTGTCCACGCCGGCGGCCCGGGCCACGGCGTTGACACCAAGCCCCCCGAAGCCGTCCCGGGCAAGAATCTGCCCGACGGCCTGAATCAATCGCTGCTCCGAGTATTCGCGGTCCCGCCCCACTGATGCTCTCCCGTAAATCCAACATGTCACCACACGGTGACTTATAGGTCGCCATGCGGTGACATGCAACCCCACTGGCGTAATTCAGACACACCGCCCGCTTCCCTGGTGATGCATGCAACGCTCTGTATGGCTTGGAGATTGACGACGTCGTCCGCCAGCCCGCCAAAGCGACAACAGCGGGTGCGCCGTTGCGTGATCCGGAGACGGGCAAGACCTGGTCAGGCCGTGGCCGCAAGCCGGCCTGGCTCAAAGCGCACGAGCAGGCGGGGCGCTCGCTGGAGGAGTTTCGGGTGGCAAGCTGATTCCATCCAACATTCGGAAGACGCCTCCTCTGGCGATTTTCGGCGGAGGCGTGAGCGGTTGTTTCCAGGTGCGTCTTCGCCTTCTCGCCAGGGTCGCCCAATCTCCCATGCATTCCTGCGGCAGCGTGGGTCCTCGTGCCGTCAGGCACTCACCGACCCTTGCCGGCCCTTCCGTGAGTGCTGATCCTATGGCCGCTTTCTTTAGGGGCCCCGTGGCTCTGCCCAAACCAACGCGGACGAGCTGGGAGTGTTATTCATTCCGAAGGTTAGTCATGTCCCCCGGCGCGGTCGCGCATTGCCGACATCGACCAGCTCCCCCGCGATCCAGTCCCGCACCAGCCGACTGACCTCGGCCGGGCTGCGTTGTGTCGTCGCAATGGGGGGACCGATCCGAACCGTAATCAGACCCGGCCGCTTTCGCCAGTCCTGGGTCGGCCAGCAGTAGCCCGAATCGACGGCTACTGGCACCACCGGCACGCCGTTGGCGCAGGCGAGCCGCGCCCCGCCTTGCAGGAACCGACCCAGCTCACCGTGACGCACCCGCATCCCCTCCGGGAAGATCACCACCCAGCGCCCGGCTCGGATGCGCGTGGACCCGTGCTCCTCAACCTCGCGCATCGCTTCCCGGGGGGACTGTTCGCCGACGCTGATCTCCTCCAGTGCCTTTAGCGCCATGCCATAGAATGGCAGCCGGAACAGCTCACGCTTGACGACCCATGACAGCCGTGTCGGGAAAATCGTCCGATAGGCAATGGTCTCCCAAGCCGATTGGTGATTCGACATCACCACGGCCGGCCCCGGCGGCAGATGCTCCAGCCCGATGACGCGATAGCGCACACCGCAGCAGACCCGCAACCACAGCAGGTTTGCCCGGCACCACAGGCGCGCCGTATCCTCGCGCACGCCATAGGGTAAACGCCAGAAGGCGAAGATCAGCAGAGCGAAGGGCGGTGTGATTGCGAAGAACCCCGCGAAAAACAGCG
>SLLM01000216.1 GCA_007134055.1 Ectothiorhodospiraceae bacterium
GAGCGCAAAGTGGTCAGCAGTGAGGCAAATACTGACAGGTAGGCGGCGGTACCGACGCTGCCGGCCTGGGGTGGAAAGCTGAAGAGGACCACCGCGACGCGGCGCTCCGCGCGCGCTTTCCGGCGCAGCCGGACGAGCTTCTCCACCCGCCCCGCCAACATCGCCGCGCGCTCCGGGTGGGGTTCCATCCGGCGCGTACCCCCGCCGCAGGAGCCGGCACCCCGACCCCCGAACACCATCGGGCCGGTGGCGCCGTCAAGCTCGGGTATGGCGACCATCATGGTGGCCTCCACCGGGGTCAGCCCCTGGGCGGAACCTTCCCAGCGCTCCAGCGACTGGAACTCCAGCGCCTGCGCCGCCAGGTAGGGCACATCCAGCCGCCCGAGGGTTTCCTCGGCGGCGCCCGCGTCGTTGTACGCCGGCCCGCCAACCAGGGAGAAGCCGGTCAGCGAGACCACGGCATCAACCACGGGTCGATCGCCGTCCATGAAAAAGGCATCCACGGCCGGCCGGCAGTCGAGGCCGCTGGCAAACGCGGGTATCACTCGGAAGCCGCGGCTTTCCAGGGCTTCAATGACACCGTCATAGTGCGCGGAGTCGCCCGCGAGCACGTAGGAGCGCATCAGCAGGAGGCCAACCGTGCCACGAGCATCCCGTGGGGCTTTCGGCAACAGATCGGCAGTCTCCCCGATCCGCCCTTTCAGCCGGGGGTGATAGACACCTACGTCCGGGTACTCCACCGGCGTTGGCGCCGACAGCGTCCCGCGCAGATGGCGGCGTTCGCCGTCGGCGTAGCGGCCCACCAGGAAGCGGACCATGCCGTCGATGTTCTCGTCGGAACTGGCCAGGAAGTACTGCATCGTCAGGAAATAGGCGCGCAGATCCTGCGCCATGCCGGGAATGAACCGAAGGATCCGGGGGATGCGCCGAAGCATGGCCATCTGCCTGGCGCCGGAATTGCTGCCCTGACCACCTGACTTGCGCTGGCCGCGCAGGCGCTTCAGCAAGGCCAGGGGGCCACGGCTGGAGCCATCCATGGTGAACCGGCCCATGCGCGTCAGGCGCATCACTTCGCCCGCCGCCATCACGGAAATCATCGCGTCACACTGATCGCGCCGGGCCTGCAGCGCCGGGAGCACGGGCTCGATGTGCTCCTCCATGAACAGCATGGTCACCAGGATGATATCGCCTTCGGCGATGCGCTCCAGGCAGTGTTCCAGAGCCTCGGGGTCGTCCTTCCAGTCAGAGGCCGCGTGCAGCGTCAGCGAGAGCCCCGGGATGCTTTGCTCCAGCCGCTGGCGCGCCCGCTCCGTGGCGGCAGCCAGATGACCGTCGAGCGTGATGATGACCACTCGCGTGGGCGTCGGATCAGCGACCGAAGTGGGCTTTGGCATCGTAGAGGGTCTCCACGGTTATGCGCGCGATGCCGCTTTCCACGGCGAAGCGCTCGGTATTCCTGCGTGCCTTCCCGCGCACGAAGAAAGGAATCTTGCGCAGCTCGGACTCGGCTTCCGGTGTCCAGTCGCAGCCGTCGTCCCCGGCAGGAGCCGGCTTCGACGTCTCCGGCAGGGCTTCCCTTGGCGGCGACTCCCCGTCCAGATGCGAGGGGGCGGCAGTATCGTTGAACTCGAAGTCCTCCCGGAACATGCCGAGCAGGTGCTCTTCGAGGCCCATCATCAGCGGATGGACCCAGGTGTCGAAGAGCACGTTCGCGCCTTCGAAACCCATCTGCGGCGAGTAGCGGGCGGGGAAGTCCTGGACGTGGACCGGTGCGGAGATCACCGCGCAGGGGATGCCGAGGCGCTTGGCCACGTGGCGCTCCATCTGCGTACCGAGCACGAGTTCCGGCTGCAGCGCGGCGACCTGCGACTCGACTTCCAGGTAGTCGTCGGTAATCAGCGGTTCCACACCATAGTGCTTCGCCGCCTGACGGAGCTCACGGGCGAATTCGCGGCTGTAGGTCCCCAGCCCGACCACGGTGAAGCCGAGTTCCTCGTCGGCGATCCGCGCGGCGGCCACCGCGTGGCTGGCATCCCCGAAAATGAAGACCCGCTTCCCCGTCAGATAGGTGGAATCCACCGAGCGGGAGTACCACGGCAGCCTTGCGGCGGCGTCCTGCAGCGCCGCCTCGGCATCGGTGCCCGCGAGTGCGCAGACCTCGGCGATGAAATCCCGGGTGGCGCCGATGCCGATGGGAATGGTGCTTGTCATTGGCTGGCCGAAGGCGCGCTTCAGCCAGGCGCAGGCGGTGTAGGCGACCTCCGGATAGAGGCAGATGTTGAAATCCGCCGCCGGAATACGGCCGAGGTCGGACGGCGAGGCCCCCTCCGGCGCGACGACGTTGACGTCGATGCCCAGGGTTTCAAGCAAGCGGATGATTTCCGGGACGTCGTCGCGGCAGCGGAACCCGAGCGCCGAGGGCCCGAGGAGGTTGGCACTTGGCCGGCGCCCGGGATCGCGGGCCGGGGGCTCCGTTCCAGGCGCGGGAACCTGGCTTGCGACCATCGCCCGGACCAGGTGATAGAAGGTCTCGCTCGCCCCCCAGTTCTCCTTGCGGGAATAGGCGGGCAGTTCGAGGGGGATCACGGGCACCGGCAGATCCATCCCCCTGGCCATGGCGCCGGGCTGATCCTGAATCAGCTCGGCGGTGCAGGACTCCCCCACCAATAGTGCCTCCGGCCGGTAACGCTCGTAGGCCGCCGCCACGGTGGTCCGCACCAGGTCGGCGGTATCGCCGCCGAGATCCCGCGCCTGGAAGGTGGTGTAGGTGACCGGCGGACGGGTTGACCGCCGCTCGATCATGGTGAAGAGCAGATCCGCGTAGGTGTCCCCCTGGGGTGCATGCAGTACGTAGTGCACTCCGCGCATGGCAGTCGCGACTCGCATCGCGCCGACATGCGGGGGGCCTTCGTAGGTCCAGAGCGTCAGTTGCATCGACTACACCGCCAGTCGTTCGTTACGTATCAGGGGGCGGGCAAAGAGTTCGGCGAGGTCGGCCGCCTGCTCGAAGCCATGGACCGGCGTGAACACGAGTTCGATGGACCATTTGGTGCGCAGGCCCTCGGCTTCCAGGGGGTTGGCGAGCCCGAGCCCGCAGACCGTCAGGTCCGGGCGGTCCACCCGAACGCGGTCGAGCTGAAGGTCCACGTCCTGGCCTTCCGAGAGTCGGGTGTCACCTCCGAGCAGTTCCAGCTCCCCGCCCAGGACCTGCCGGTCGAGGTACGGGGTGCCGACCTCCACCGGCCGCATGCCGCACTCCGTTGCCAGGAAACGGGCGAGGGGAATCTCCAGCTGGGAGTCGGGCAGGAAGGTGATGCGCCTCCCCGCCAGCACAGGGCGGTAGCGCTCCAGCGCCTTGCGGGCCCGGGCCGCCGGTGCAGCCGCCACCGTATCGACCCGCTCGCCGGCAATCCCGAAGTCGCGGCCGGCAGCCCGCAACCAGGCCAGCGTGCCCTCGACCCCGAACGGGTAAGGTGCATCGATCAGCGACGCCCCCCGACGCAGCAGCGCCCGGGCGGTGTCCCCCAGAAACGGCTGCGCCAGAAGCACCCGGGTATCCTCCCCCACCGGCGGCAGCGCCGTCGCGCTTCGCGGTGGCAGGAACGCCACCCGGTCAATGCCCATCGCCTCGAAGAGCCGGGAGAATTGATCCTCCACCACGTCCGCGAGCGTACCCACCACCAGCAGCGAGGGCTCCGTGGCGGATTGCGCGGGCATCTCCGCCACCAGTGCCTGCAGGCATTGGTCCTCGCCCTGGGTGAAGGTCGTCTCGATGCCGCTGCCGGTGTAGTTCAAGACCCGCACCCGGCCGTGGTGGGAGAGGGAGAGTCGCTCGGCGGCCTTGGCCAGATCCAGCTTGATCACCTCCGACGGGCAGGAGCCAACCAGGAACAGGGTCCTGATATCGGGCCGCCGCGCCAGTAGCTGGTGGACCAGGCGATCGAGTTCCTCGTTACAGTCGGCCATGCCGGCGAGATCGCGCTCCTCCAGAATGGCGGTGGCGAAACGGGGCTCGGCGAAGATCATGACACCGGCCGCCGACTGCAGCAGGTGTGCGCACGTGCGGGAGCCGACGACAAGAAAGAACGCGTCCTGGATCTTCCGGTGCAGCCATACGATACCCGTCAGCCCGCAAAAGACCTCCCGCTGTCCGCGCTCCCGCAGCACCTCCGTGTCAACGCACCCGGTGGCGACCGGCGGGCCAGGCTGTATCGCCGGAAACCCGTTCATGGCGCACCCTCCGGTATCGCTGCCGCGGTCTCCGTCGGCGCGCCGAGGCGGGCCGTCCGGAGTTTGAGGATGAACTGCACCGCATTGACGACATAGGCGGCATACGCGGCGAGCGCGATCAGCATCTGCTGTTCCGGCGCCAGCCAGCCGGTGAACAGGACCACGAGATAGGCGGTATGCAGGAACAGGACACCGATGCCGATCATGTCTTCCCAGAAGAACGCGGGCACGAACAGGTAGTGACCGAAGACCTCCTTCTCCCAGATCGACCCGGTGATCATGATCAGGTAGAGCACAAGCGTCTTGATTACGACGGAACCCGCCGCCAGCGCAAGGCCCTCGCCACTTGACAGATAGCGCAGCACCAGCACCAGGCTGACGAGGAAGACGATGAA
>SLLM01000096.1 GCA_007134055.1 Ectothiorhodospiraceae bacterium
CCGTGGGGTACACGCTCGACGTGGAAGGACGGCCGGTGCGCGTGCGCCGGACACCGCCGGATACGATCGTGGACTTCCTGCTGACACCCCTGCGCGGCTCCCGGGCGCTGCGCACATGGGCCAGGGCGGTGCTGCTCCGCCGCCTGCGGATCCCGATCGAGGAACCCCTGGCCGTCGTCGAGATACCCGCCGGGAGGGTGCGCCGTGACGGCTACCTTCTACAGAAGGCCGGCGACACGCTGCCGCTCACGGATGCCTGGCGGTCATGGACGGCGGACCAGCGCGAGGCGCTGTTGCGGGAGCTTGGCGGCATCCTGCGACGGCTGCGGTGCGCGCGACTGTCACACCGGCGCCTGGACCCGGACGCCTGGGGTGTCCGCAACCGGCGCATCATTCTCCTGGACATTGACGGCCTGCGCTGCCATCCCCGCCTGTCACCGGGGCTGGACGCCAGGTGGCGGCGGCACCTCCGGCGACTGCGCAACGGCCTGGTCCGGGAGGCGGGCGTGCCGCGGGAAACCGTGGAGCAATGCCTGGCATGGCAGGCCGTGGTGGCGCAAGGAGTTGCCGGGAACAGCGACAACGGCCGCCAGGGACGGGCGGAGGACGTCAGACCTCCCGGCGATTGAGACGCTGGATCTCGTCGTCGGCAGGGTCGAACCCTCGCAGCAGGAAATGCGCGCCGCAATACGGGCAGGTGGCCTCTCCCGTCTGGTGAATCGGCAGGTAGACCTTCGGATGGGAGCTCCAAAGGTACATCCCGGGCATGGGACAGGACAGGGGCAGATCCTGCTTGCCGATCTCATAGCGAGTCTCGGCGCTGGGCTCGACAAGATCCCTGCGGTCATGAGTCTGCGGATCAGGCACTGGTGGTTTCCTCGTTGACGTAGCTCAGCCATTCCGCGTGGGGCTCACGGCGCCCTTCCACCTGATCGAAATACATGCTCTGGAGGCGCTCGGTAATCGCACCGCGGCGGCCCGTGCCGATCACCCGCCCGTCCAGTTCCCGGATGGGGGTGACCTCGGCGGCGGTACCGGTAAAGAAGCATTCATCGGCGGTGTACACCTCATCGCGGGTGATGCGCTTCTCCTTTACCGGCAGGCCGATTTCGGCGGCAAGCTTCAGCACGGTGTCGCGGGTGATGCCCTCAAGCGCCGAGGTGAGCTCCGGCGTGTAGAGCATGCCCTCGCGCACCATGAAGAAATTCTCCCCGGACCCTTCGCAGACGAATCCATCCACGTCCAGCAGCAGCGCCTCGTCGTAGCCGCAGTCCTCGGCCTCCTTGAGCGCCAGCATGGAGTTCATGTAATTGCCGTTGGCCTTGGCCCGGCACATGGTGATGTTGACATGGTGCCGGGTGAAGGAGGAGGTCTTGACCCGTATGCCCCGTTCCATGTTCTCGTCGCCGAGATAGGTACCCCATTCCCACGCCGCCACCATCACGTGCACCCGCAGGTTGTGGGCGTGCAGGCCCATGCCCTCGGCCCCATAGAACGCCATCGGGCGAATGTAGGCGCTCTCCAGGCTGTTGTTCCGCAGGCAGGCGAGGATGGCGTCGTTGATCTGCTCCGGGGTATGGGGCAGGCGCATGCCGAGAATCTTGGCGGAGTCGAACAGCCGTCGGGTGTGCTCCTCCATGCGGAATACCGCGGGACCCCGCTCCGTGCGGTAGGCACGGATCCCCTCGAACACGCCCATGCCGTAGTGCAGCGTATGAGTCAGGACGTGAACCCGGGCCTCGCGCCAGGGCACGAACTCGCCGTTGAACCAGATGTGGCCGTCGCGGTCTTCCATCGTGATCAAGATGTCTTCTCCTCCAACTGCACAATCGATACGGTTGACCACTCCCGCACCGCCGACACGGTCAACCGACCGCTTCCGGTCTGCCGGCAATCCGGGCCGTGGTCAGTGCTCACCCATGAGGGTCCGCCACAACCCGGTAACCACTTCCCGCTGTTCCGCGCATTCGTCCGCCTCGAGGATCGGCGAGCGTTCCTGCAGGATTGCCCGGTGGACCCGGGCGCGATAGGTGCGGTATGCGTCGGCCAGGTTCTCGGCATCCATGCCATTGAGCCAGCCAGCAGCCGCCAGCTCGCCCATCAGGCGGATGTTGTCGGTGTACCGCAGCAACCGCGGCGCCTTGTGCGCGTTCGCCAGGACGCCATATTGCACCATAAATTCAATGTCCGCGATACCGCCGCGGTCCTGTTTCAGGTCAAACCGATCCTTATCCCTGCTGCCCTTCTCCTCCAGCATGCGCTGGCGCATCGCGCACACGTCCTGCCGCAACGCGGCCTCGTCCCTGGCACTGCCCAGGATGTCCCGGCGCACGGCGGCGAACGCTTCTCCGAGAGCCACATCTCCTGCCACCGGCCGCGCCCGGACCAGCGCCTGGTGCTCCCAGGTCCACGCCTGACCCCGCTGGTAGTCCACGTAGGCATCCAGGCTGGTGGCAAGCAGTCCCGCACGTCCGCTGGGCCGCAGGCGCGTATCCACCTCGTAGAGCACGCCTCCGGCCATGGATGCGCCGAGAATATGGATGATCCGCTGGGCCAGCCGCATGAAGAACACGTTGTTGTCGACGGGCTTGGCACCATCGGTCTGCTGGTCTTCGCCGCGGCTGTCATGCAGGAAGACCAGGTCGAGATCGGATCCGTACCCCAGTTCCAGGCCACCGAGTTTTCCGTACGCGACAATGGTGAACGAGGCCTGGTGCCGCTCGCCGTCGACGCTCCAGTGCGGTCGGCCATGCCGTCCCTCCAGGTACTTCCAGGCGAGATCCAGAACCTCGGCAAGCACCACTTCCGCAATATCCGTCAGGTAGTCGGAGACGACCATGAGGGGCGTGACGCCGGAGAGATCTGCGGCCGCCACCCGCAGGGTATTGGCCTGCTTGAACTGCCGCAGCACTTCCATGCGCTGCTCCAGGTCGTCGTCGGGATGGGCATCCAGGCGCTGGCGCAGTTCCTCCGCAAGCGCCTGGCGCCTGAGCGGGGCGTAGAGGGTGCGAGGATCCAGCAGCTCGTCCAGCAACACCGGATAGCGCGCCAGGTGCCGGGCCACCCAGGGGCTGGCGGCGCAGAGCTTCACCAGCTGGGAAAGGGCCATGGGATGCTCGACCAGCAACGAGATGTAGGTGGTCCGGCGGACGATGGCCTCCAGCAGATCCAGCACCCGGGCGAGAGCGTCATCAGGATGCTCACTGGTGGCAGTCGCGCCCAGTAGCAGCGGCATCAGCCGGTTCAGTCGCTCCCGGCCGTTACGGGACAGGGCCCGGCAATGACTGCCCTCACGGAAGGCCAGGAGGCGCTTGAAGCAGTCCTCGGGACGCTCGAATCCATTCGCCTGCAACACGGCTTCCGCCGCCTCTGCGTCCATGTCCCCCAGCCAGATGTCGCCGATCTCCGGGGTTTCGTGTACGGCCGCGCCATGCTCCGCCTGGGGAGCCGCGAATACCTGTTCGAAATGGTCGTGAATCCGCCGGCGCACGTCGGCCAGCCGTTCGGCAAACCCGTCCCAACGTTCGTAACCCATGCTGTAGGCAAGGCGCTGGCGGTCCAGTGGCGCCTCGGGCAGATCATGCACCTGCTTGTCTTCCATCGCCTGGAGACGGTTCTCGCAGCGACGCAGGAATTCGTAGCCTTCCAGCAGTTCCCGCACCGCGAAGCCCGGCAGGGCATTGTGCCGCCCCAGGTACTCGAGCACCGGAACGATTCCCCGTACCTGCAGCCCCCGTTCCCGGCCGCCACGGATCAGCTGAAACGCCTGGCCGAGGAACTCCACCTCGCGGATCCCGCCGGCCCCGAGCTTGATGTTGTCCTCCAGGCCACGCTTCTCCACCTCCGCCTCGATCATCTCCTTCATGTCCCGCAACGATTCCAGGGCCCCGAAATCCAGGTAGCGGCGGTAGACGAACGGCCGCAACGCCTGCATCAACTCCGCACCGGCGGCCTGGCTGCCGGCAACGACCCGGGCCTTGACCATGGCGTATCGCTCCCATTCGCGGCCCTGGCTTTCGTAGTAGGTCTCCAGCTGATCGGTGGTCATGACCAGCGGGCCGGAGTCGCCGTAGGGGCGCAGGCGCATGTCGACGCGGAACACGAAACCGCCCACCAGCCGGGCATTCAGCGTGTTGATCAGCTTCTGCCCGAGACGGGTGAAGTACTGTTCGTTGGCGATCCGGCGGCGACCGTCCGTCTCGCCCGGTTCCGCGTAGCCGAAGATGAGGTCGATATCGGAGGAGAAGTTGAGTTCGCGACCACCCAGCTTTCCCATGCCGATGACATAGAAACCGACTTCCTTGCCGTCCGCGCTCCTGGGCGTGCCGAATCGCTCGTGCAGCCAGCGGTGGTGGCGCACCAGGGCGCCTTCAATACAGGCATCGGCCAGGGCGGAAAGCTCCCTGAGCGTCTCCGCGAGCCCGGCCCAGCCAGCCAGGTCACGCCAGGCGAGGCGCACCATTTCACGGCGACGGAAACCGCGCAGCGCAGTGTTGAGGCTTTCCTCGTCGGCGATGTCGGCGAGCGCCGTGTCCAGCCGCTCCCCGAACTCACCGTCTCCGTAGGGACGCTCCAGGTCACCGCTGTCCGCCAGTTCGTGAAGCATTTCCGGTGCACGCAGGCACTGACGGGCGACAAACGGGCTGCTCGCCCAGACAGCGGGCAGTGACTGCAGGCCCAGGTCGGAGTCCGGCAGCTCGCCCACATCCTGGAAATCGGACAACCATTCGGTGACCTGTGCCCGGAGCCCGTCCGGGAGGCGGGACATGGCTCGATCAATCAGTTCGCGGGCGCTGGCGGTCACGGTACGGGACTCCCCCGGACGGGCAAGGATGCATGGCGGCGGCCGGCACGGTACGGCCCATGTACACCATCAATGCTACTAACGTTTGATGAAGCATTGCCACGCCAGGAGGACTGATCGCGGGCCGGAAACGCGGAAGCCCCGCAAAGGCGGGGCTTCCGTGACGAATGGTGCCGAACGCAGCGGCCTACATCATGCCGCCCATTCCACCCATGCCGCCCATTCCGGCCATGTCGTCGCCACCGCCGGACTTCTTCTCCTCCGGATGCTCGCCCACCATGCACTCGGTGGTGATCATCAGGGAAGCCACGGAAGCGGCATTCTGCAGCGCCGAACGGGTGACCTTGGTCGGATCCAGGATACCGAACTCGATCATGTCGCCGTACTCGTCGGTCTGGGCATTGTAGCCGAAATTGCCCTTGCCCTCGAGCACCTTGGCAAGCACCACCGCACCGTCGATGCCGGCGTTCC
This sequence comes from Ectothiorhodospiraceae bacterium, assembly GCA_007134055.1. Taxonomy (GTDB): domain Bacteria; phylum Pseudomonadota; class Gammaproteobacteria; order Nitrococcales; family Aquisalimonadaceae; genus Natronocella. Next base: position 5,276 of record SLLM01000096.1, read on the forward strand.
CGACGATCTGGCGCAGCGGCTCCTCGATGGCGCGCCGGACGATGCTGACACCGGTCTCCTGATCGTGGTTGTCCACCTTCAGGCCAGTGAGGGCACCGAGGCAGCGCACCAGGGCCACACCACCCCCCGGGACAATGCCTTCTTCCACGGCGGCGCGGGTGGCGTGCAGGGCATCTTCCACGCGGGCCTTCTTCTCCTTCATCTCGATCTCGGAGGCGGCACCGACCTTGATCACGGCAACGCCGCCGGCGAGCTTGGCAACCCGCTCCTGCAACTTCTCCTTGTCGTAGTCGGAGGTGGCCTCCTCGATCTGGGCGCGGATCTGCTCCACCCGGCCCTTGATGTCTTCGCCGCGGCCGGCGCCGTCGACGATCACCGTGTTCTCCTTGGTGACATTCACCTTCTTGGCGGACCCCAGGTCATCCAGGGAGGCCTTCTCCAGGGTCAGGCCGACTTCCTCGGAGATCACGTTGCCGCCGGTCAGCACGGCGATATCCTGCAGCATGGCCTTGCGGCGGTCACCGAATCCGGGCGCCTTGACGGCGGCGACCTTGACGATACCCCGAATGCTGTTCACCACCAGCGTGGCCAGGGCTTCGCCCTCGATGTCCTCGGCCACGATCAGCAGGGGACGGCTGGACTTGGCAACATTCTCCAGCACCGGCAACAGTTCGCGGATATTGGAGATCTTCTTGTCGCAGAGCAGCACGTAGGCATCTTCCAGCTCGGCGGACATGCTCTGCTGGTTGTTGATGAAGTAGGGCGACAGGTAGCCGCGATCGAACTGCATGCCTTCCACGACATCCAGCTCGTTCTCCAGGCCGGAGCCCTCCTCCACGGTGATGACGCCTTCCTTGCCAACCTTCTGCATGGCTTCGGCGATGATCTCGCCGACGGAGGAGTCGGAGTTGGCGGAGATGGTGCCGACCTGGGCGATGGCCTTGTGGTCTTCGCACGGGCGGGACAGGTTGCGCAGTTCCTCCACGGCAGCGGTAACCGCCTTGTCGACACCCCGCTTGAGGTCCATCGGATTCATGCCGGCGGCCACTGCCTTCATGCCCTCGCGCAGGATCGCCTGCGCCAGCACGGTTGCAGTCGTGGTGCCGTCACCGGCCACATCGGAAGTCTGGGAAGCAACTTCCTTGACCATCTGCGCGCCCATGTTCTCGAACCTGTCGGTAAGCTCGATCTCCTTGGCGACGGACACGCCATCCTTGGTCACGGTGGGTGCGCCGAAGCTCTTCTCCAGCACAACGTTGCGGCCGCGCGGCCCCAGGGTCACACGAACGGCATTGGCCAGTACATTGACGCCCTTGATCATCCTCTGGCGGGCGTCGTCACCGAAACGTACGTCTTTAGCAGCCATTGTTTCCAACCTCTTGATAATGCGGTTTCATCGAAACTGGTGTAGCCGGCATCGGGCGCTCAGCCCTCGATCACCGCCATGATGTCGTCTTCGCGCATGACAAGCAGATCCTCGCCATCCACCTTGACTTCCGTGCCGGAATACTTGCCGAACAGCACCTTGTCCCCGACCTGGACATCCAGACCACGGGTCTCGCCGTTCTCGTTCGTCTTGCCCTTGCCGACAGCAAGCACTTCTCCCTTGATGGGTTTCTCGGTGGCGCTGTCGGGGATGACGATCCCACCCGGGGTGGTACGCTCTTCTTCCATGCGCTTGATGATCACGCGATCATGCAACGGACGAATGTTCATCGGACCTTTCTCCTAGCGGTTTGACTCTGACAAGATCTCGACTTCACGAGGCGGTTATTAGCACTCGCCGTCGGTGAGTGCTAATAATAATCATGACTGGCCATGAGTCAAGGTCCGATTGCCGATGGCATCCGGATCGCCTGCCCCGCAGGCGCGGATGAGCACAGGTGCCGGCGACTGGTACAATGCAGACTCCGGGAACCGCGGCCCGGCGGGCCGACACCGCGAAGGACGAATCACCATGGCTGACGAGCACCTGATCGCGCTTAGCACCTGCCCGAACCGGGCCCTGGCCGAGGAGATCGCGGAAGCGGTCGTGGAGCGCGGACACGCCGCCTGCGTCAACATCATCCCCGCGATGACCTCCGTATACCGGTGGAAAGGCGAAATCCACCGGGACGAGGAGGTACTGCTGATCATGAAGACCACCACCGCCGCCTGGCGGCGTCTGGAGGCCGCCGTACTCGAGTTGCACACGGAAGAACTTCCGGAAATCATCGCGGTCCCAGTCAGTCGGGGGCTGAGCGATTACCTTGCCTGGGTCACCTACCAGACCGATCTCGAAACTGACAAATAGGCGCTGGCGCACAACCATGGCAAGCCGTTTGCTAACCGCGATGCTGCTGCTCTGCCTGCTGGCACCGGCGGCTGGCGCGCAGGAACTGCAACCGAACGCGGAAGGAGCGATCCCCTCCGGCGAGGAAAGCAGCCTTTTCTCGCGGCTGCTCGGGGACGGCAGCGACGGCCTTCTGCCCCCGGAGCAGGCTTTCCCGGCCTCCGTGGAGGTCGTCGCCGACGACGTCATCGCCGCCCGCTGGGACACCGCCGAGGGGTACTACCTCTATCGGGATCGCCTCGACTTCTCCGTCCAGGGCAACGGCATCGCCGGCTACGAACTGCCTGACGGCCGCGTGGTTGACGACCCCAACTTCGGGCGCATGGAGGTGTACTACGGCCCGCTGGAAGTCTACCTCCGGCTGGAGCAGCCGGTATCGGCAGGCAGTACACTGACCCTGGACTATCAGGGCTGCGCCGACACCGGCCTGTGCTATCCACCCATGAGCAGCCAGTTCGACCTGGCGGACGGCAGCAGCGTCTCCGGCTTCACCGCCGGGGGCACCGGCGCCGCCCCCGGCGGCAACCCGCTGGAGGGCCTGCTCAGCGGCGGAAGTCTGTGGACCATCCTCGGCGCCTTCTTCCTGGCGGGGGTGGCGCTGGCCTTCACCGCCTGCATGTATCCGCTGCTACCGATCCTCTCCGGCCTGGTGGCAGGGGATTCCAGGCGCTCGGGCGGCCGCGCCTTCCTGCTGTCCCTGGTATTCGTGCAGGCGACGGCGGTGACCTATGCCATAGCCGGCGCCGCCGCCGGTCTCACCGGCGCAGCGGTACAGGCCTACCTGCAAAGCCCCCTGATTCTTGGCGGGTTCGCCGCCGTGTTCGTGGCCATGGCGATGGCCATGTTCGGGTTGTACAACGTGCAGCTGCCTGCCTCCGTCCAGAGCAGGCTGGACGGCGTCGCCCGCCGGCAACGGGGGGGCAGCCTCCTCGGCGCCGGCATCATGGGCGTGCTCTCCGCGTTGATCGTCGGCGCCTGCTCCGGACCCGCACTGATCGCCGCCCTGGTATTCATCAGCAACACCGGTGATGCCTGGCTCGGGGGAGCTGCGCTGTTCGCCATGGCGAACGGCATGGGCCTGCCGCTGCTGGTGGTGGGCACCGCCTTCGGTCGCTGGCTGCCCCGCAGCGGTCCCTGGATGATGCGGATGAAACAGGCCTTCGGATTCGTCTTCCTGGGCGTCGCGATCTGGATGGTGGCCCGATTCCTGCCCGATCCGGTGGTGCTCAGCCTGTGGGCGCTGCTCTTCGTTGCCGCCGCGTTCTGGCTGGCCATGACCGCGCGGCTGCTCGGCCATGCCCCCCTGCTGCTGCGCTCCACCCAGGCCATGTCCGCCCTGGCCGGGATCTGGGCAGCCCTCCTGCTTACGGGAGCCGCCGCCGGTGGCGGCAGCGTGCTGCAACCTCTGGCTTCCCTGGCCGGGCCCGACACCGACGAGCGACCAACCGTGGCCTGGGAATCAGTAGCCAGCGCCGAGGAGCTGGATGATCTGCTGCAGCGTGCCGCCGCCAGCAACCGGCCGGTGATGATCGATGTCTACGCCGACTGGTGCGTGTACTGCGTGCAGCTCGACGAGAATACCTTCCGGGATTCCACGGTCATCCAGGCGATCGAAGGTGCTATCCCGGTCAAGCTGGACGTGACCGCCATGAACGAACGGGACCGCGCCCTGCTCGGATACCTGGACGTCTTCCTGCCGCCAGCCGTGATCTTCTTCGACGCGGATGGCATGGAGCATCGCAACCGGCGGGTGGTGGGCTACGTAGGGCCGGACGAGTTCGCCCGCCTGGCGCGGCTGACCCTGCACGGCGACACGCCGGGGGATGCACTGTGAACGCGCAGCGGCAGGGCGGTGCCGGCCTTGTCCTCCTGATCGTCGCGCTGGTGCTTGGCCTCGCGGCCGGCGCCGGCGGCTGGTATGCGTGGCAACTCACCCGTGCTGATGTCCGCCCGGACTTCACCCTGCCGGACCTCCAGGGGGAACCGCTCGCCATCAGCGATTGGGACGGCGAGGTCATTGCCCTCAACTTCTGGGCCAGCTGGTGCCCGCCCTGCGTCAACGAGATCCCCATGTTCAACGATCTGCAGGCCGATTACGGGGACGAGGGACTGCAGTTCGTTGGCGTCGCGCTGGATCGCCTGGATGATGCCCGTGATTTCGCGGAAAAGCTGGAACTGGCGTATCCCACCATGCAGGGAGTGCATGACGCCATGCAGGTCAGCGAACTGTACGGCAATGCCGACGGCCTGCTCCCCTACACGGTGATCATCGACCGCCAGGGACGGATCGTCGAACGGTTCTTCGGCGAGGTGACCAGGGACGACATCGAACCGGTCATCCGCGAGCACCTCTGACGCCGGCGGACGCCCGCAAAGCGGGATACTTCCCGAGGGCCGGCAACCGTGCACAATTCACGATCCTGCGTCGAATTCCTGCGAAACAGCAGGTATTGGTAGACATCCCGCCAGCGTTCCGCCACAATCGGCAACCGTGGCTTCGATTCAGTGCGGCTGCCATCTGGGGAATCGCGCATGAGCACGGTACTGGTACTGCACGGACCCAATCTGAATTTGTTGGGTACGAGAGAACCGGCGCTCTACGGCAGCAGCACACTGGAACAGATCGACCAGTGCCTGGCGGAGCTGGCGGCACAGCTGGATATCACCCTCGAAACAGCGCAGTACAACGACGAAGGCGCCCTGCTCGAGCGCGTGCACAGGGCGGCCGTGGACGGCACCCGCTTCATCCTAATCAATCCGGCGGCATTCACGCATACCAGCGTGGCGCTGCGCGACGCACTGACCGGAGTCGGCATACCGTTCATCGAGGTTCACCTTTCGAACATCCACGCCCGCGAACCGTTCCGGCAGCACTCCTTCCTGTCGGATGTGGCGGAGGGCGTCATCTGCGGACTTGGCGCCCAGGGCTACGAACTGGCCATGCGGGCAGCGGCGCGGCGCCTGGACAGCACGAGGCAAGACTAACGGGAAGACGTATGGATATCCGCAAAATCAAGAGACTCATCGAGCTGCTGGAAGAATCGGGGATCAACGAAATAGAGATCAAGGAAGGCGAGGAGTCGGTGCGCATCAGCCGCGGCAATGGCAGCGGCGTGATGCATTCGCCTCCCGGCTTCCAGGCGCCAGCCCCGCAGCCGGCGACTCCGGCCGGCAGCCCGGCGCCCGCGGAGAAGGACGACGCCGGCGAACCACAGCGCCCATCGGACGGCCACCAGGTGCGCTCGCCGATGGTGGGAACCTTCTACCGGGCACCATCTCCCGGAGCCAAGCCTTTCGTTGAAGTCGGCCAGCATGTGAAGGTCGGGGACACGCTCTGCATCGTCGAGGCGATGAAGATGCTGAACCAGATCGAGTCGGACAAGGACGGGGTGGTCGCTTCCGTACTCCTGGAAGATGGCCAGCCGGTGGAGTTCGATCAAACCCTGCTCATTCTTCAGTAGGCCCACGATGCTGGAAAAAGTCCTGATCGCAAACCGCGGGGAAATCGCCCTGCGCATCCTGCGCGCCTGCCGGGAACTGGGGATCCGCACCGTAGCGGTCCACTCAACGGCGGATCGCGAACTCAAGCATGTCCGTCTCGCGGACGAGACCGTGTGCATCGGCCCGCCCAGCTCGGCGGAAAGTTACCTCAACATCCCCGCCCTGATCAGTGCCGCCGAGGTGACGGCCGCCGACGCCATACACCCGGGGTACGGGTTTCTGTCGGAGAACGCGGACTTCGCCGAACGGGTGGAGCGCAGCGGCTTCACGTTCATCGGGCCGCGCGCGGAGACCATCCGCCTGATGGGAGACAAGGTTTCCGCCATCCGCGCGATGAAGGAGTCGGGCATACCGTGCGTGCCCGGATCCGACGGTCCCCTGGATGACGACGACCAGCGCAACCTGTTCCTGGCCCGGGAGGTCGGCTACCCGATCATCATCAAGGCAGCCGGAGGCGGCGGCGGCCGCGGGATGCGGGTGGTGCACAAGGAAGCGGACCTTCTCGGAGCCATCTCCGTGACCCGTAACGAGGCGCGCAACGCCTTCGGCAATGCGACCGTGTACATGGAGAAGTTCCTGGTTGATCCACGCCACGTGGAGATCCAGGTCCTGGCCGACACCAGCGGCGATGCCATCCACCTCGGGGAGCGTGACTGCTCCATGCAGCGCCGCCACCAGAAGGTGATCGAGGAAAGCCCCGCTCCCGGCCTGACCCAGCAGCAACGGGATTTCATCGGCAACCGCTGCGCCGAGGCATGCCGCCAGATCGGCTACCGGGGAGCAGGGACGTTCGAGTTCCTCTACGAGAACGGGCAGTTCTACTTCATCGAGATGAACACGCGCATCCAGGTGGAACACCCGGTCACGGAGCTTGTCACCGGTGTCGACCTGGTCAAGGAGCAGCTGCGCATCGCCGCCGGCGAACCGCTGGCCTACCGGCAGGAGGACATCCACATCAGGGGGCACGCGATCGAGTGCCGGATCAACGCGGAAGACCCGCGCAAGTTCATTCCGTCACCGGGGAAGATCACCCAGTATCACGCGCCCGGAGGCCCCGGAATACGCGTTGACTCCCATGTCTACTCTGGTTACACGGTACCGCCCTACTACGACTCGATGATCGGCAAGCTCATCGCCTATGGCGACACCCGGGACTCGGCCCTGGCACGGATGCGTACGGCCCTGTCGGAGATCATCATCGAGGGCATCAAGACGAACATCACGCTGCACCAGGACATCCTTGCGGACATCCACTTCCAGAAGGGCGGCACCAATATCCATTACCTGGAAAAGAAGCTTGCCGGCAGCTGATCCAAGGCAATGCCCTGCGCAAGGCACGGGCCATTCGCCACGCCGGCGCACGCAACCCACGACTGAAGGAGAACTCCCCCATGCTTGAGCGCCTGGTTCCGGTACGGCGTTCCCTGCGAATCATCCTGTCCCGCCGGCTCCTGGCCACCGGCGTTGTGACAGCTGCGCTGCTGGCCGGGCCGCCGGCGGTCCAGGCAACGGAGCTCGAAATCGCCCTCAGCGACGAAATGGTCGAGGGCCTGGTCTCCACCCATACCACGCGCACCGGCAACCAGGGCGTGCAGTTCGGCGGCGGCGCGCTGTACAACGACGACCGGGATCTGCTGGGTACCCTGTTCCTCCAGGTCACCAACCGGGTCGACAACCGCTGGCAGCCGGTGACGTTCGGCGTGGGCACGCGGGTCTGGGGCGTCTCCCTGGATGACGCCGACGACAATGTGTTCGCCCTGGCCATCGGCGGCTCCGTCGGGATCGGCATCCCGGCGCAGATCCCCCTGGCACTGGTATTCCAGGGACACGTCTCCCCCAACATCACGACATCCAGCGACGCCGACCGCATCACGGAAGGCATGGTCCGCCTCGAGGCGGAGATCATTCGCGGTGCCCACGCCTTCCTTGGCTATCGGCAATTCAAGGTCCACTCCGACGAGTACCGGGACGTAAAGATCGATGACGGCTTCCACGTGGGCATCCGGCTGCGGTTCTGAGGCCGTATTGCTCGCTGCAGCGCCCGTGCCGGCGACGCGAGGCGTGGCGGCAGGTCGACCGATCCCGGGGATCAGCGCAGCAGTAGTCCCAGGGCCACACTCACCAGGAAGGCGGCGAAGGTCCCGCGCAGCACCGCCTGGGGCATGGTCTGGGCCAGCCTGGCCCCTACCGGGGCAAGCAGGATGCCTGCGAGCGCCACCCAGAAGACCGCCGGCCAGTACACGAAGCCAGTACTCCATTCGGGCAGCCCATCCCGTCCCATACCCATGACCAGGTAGCCCAGCATCCCCGCAAGGGCGATGGGAAGGCCGCATGCCGCGGAAGTACCCACGGCACGGCGCATCTCCATGCCGTAGCGGGCCAGCAGCGGGACGGTCATGGCGCCGCCACCGATCCCCACGAGGGCGGACAGCAGGCCGATGACACCACCGGCACCGAGCAGACCGCCGGCTCCGGGCATCGGGACAGTGCGACTGGGGCTCAGGCGCAGCACCATCTGCGCCGCCACGGCCAGCAGGAACACGGCGAATACCGTGCGCAGGGCGGAGAACGACATGTACGCCGCGAGAACGGCACCCAGCAGGGCCCCACCCACGATACCCGGGGTCAGGTGCGCCACCCTGCGCCAGCCGATGTTCCCGTAACGGGCATGAGCGCGTATCGACGACAGCGCGGTGATGACGATAACGGCCAGGGAGGAGCCTACTGCGAGCTGCATCATGACCGCTTCGGCCACACCCTGGAGCGTAAACATGAAGACCAGCATGGGGACAATGATGGCGCCGCCGCCGATCCCGAACAGGCCGGACATGAGGCCGGATACACAGCCGAGCACCAGGTAGGGCAGAATGGTTTCCACTGCAGTCGATCCTCCGGACGCCTTCCCCCGCCGAATCGGGGGCGTGCGGCAGCGAGGTCCGGATGATACGCGGATTTGCCGTACAATGGACCGGAATCCGGACCGCGGAGGCGCACCGTCGCGCGCCATATGCCTCCGTGGATTGCACGAAATCAACGTTGCGGAAGCATTGCCATGCGCATGGACAGAGTATGCATTCTCGGCGGCAGCGGCTTCGTCGGCCGCCATCTCGCCAACCGTCTGGTGCAACACGGCATCAGCGCCCGTGTTCCCACCAGGCGCCGGGAACGGAGTCGACACCTCCTGGTCCTGCCGACGCTCGAACTGATCGAGGCGAATATCCATGACCCGGCGGCCCTGACGGAGCTGTGCCGCGGCTCTTCCGCCGTCATCAACCTGGTAGGCATCCTGAACGAAGCCGGCTCGGATGGCAGCGGTTTCCGACGGGCGCATGTCGAATTGACGGAGAAGGCGTTGCGCGCCTGCCGGGAGGCGGGCGTGCAGCGTTACCTGCACATGAGCGCACTGGGCGCGGATGCCGAGCATGGCCCCAGTCACTACCAGCGCACCAAGGGGGAAGCGGAACGCCTGGCGCTGGCAGCCCACGGCACTGATCTGGACGTCACCGTGTTCCGGCCATCGGTGATCTTCGGCCCCGGCGACAGCTTTTTCAACCGCTTTGCCGCCCTGCTCCGCATGGCGCCGGGGGTATTCCCCCTGCCCACGCCGCGGGCACGCTTCCAGCCGGTCTCGGTGGGCGACGTTGCCGAGGCCTTCGCCCGCAGCCTGCTGCGCGAGGATACCTTCGGCGAGCGACTCGAGCTGGCCGGTCCGCAGCGCTACGAACTGATCGAACTGGTGCGCTACACGGCCACCGTGGCCGGGCTACGGCGCCTGGTCTATCCCTCTCCCGACTGGCTGTCGCGCCTGCAGGCACGGGTCCTGGGGAAGCTCCCCTTCAAGCCCTACTCCTACGACAACTACCTGTCCGCCTCGGTGGACAACGTCGCCACACACAACGCATTGCCGGGGCTGGGTATCCATCCGGCCTCCGTCGAGGCAGTGGTCCCCGGATACCTGGCCGGCGGCGTCCGCAACCAGTACAACGTCTACCGGCGCCTGGCCCGGCGATGACCGATACCGATGCACGCACGGCCACCCGGGGACTGCAGGTCTACCTGGTCGGGGGCGCGGTGCGGGACCGCCTGCTGGGCCGCGAGGTTCGGGAACGGGACTGGGTGGTGGTCGGCAGCACGCCGGAGGAAATGGAGCGCCGTGGGTTCCCACCCGTGGGCCGGGACTTCCCGGTGTTCCTGCACCCGGTCACCCACGAGGAATACGCCCTGGCCAGGACCGAGCGCAAGAGCGGTCGCGGCTATCACGGCTTTGTCGTGCACGCGGAGCCCGACGTCACCCTGGAGCAGGATCTCGCCCGGCGGGATCTCACGGTCAACGCGATGGCACAGACACCGAAGGGGGAGCTGATCGACCCCTTCGGCGGCCGCGCCGACCTGGACGCCCGGCTGCTGCGACACGTCGCCGACAGTTTCCAGGAGGACCCGGTACGGATCCTGCGCCTGGCCCGCTTCGCCGCCCGCTACGCCCCCCTGGGATTCGCTCCCGCCACGGAAACCCTGGAACTCGCGCAACGCATGAGCGCCGCGGGCGAGGTGGATGCCCTGGTGCCGGAGCGGGTCTGGCAGGAGTGGGTGCGGGCCCTGGGAGAAGCATCACCGGTGTCATTCATCCGCGTCCTGAGGGACTGTCACGCCCTGGGCCGTCTGCTGCCGGAAGTCGAGGGTCTGTTCGGCGTACCACAGCCGGAACGCCATCACCCGGAAGTGGATACCGGGATCCATACGCTGATGACCCTGGAACAGGCGACACGGCTGAGCGACGACACACGGGTTCGCTTTGCGGCGCTGCTGCACGACCTGGGCAAGGGGACAACGCCGCGGCAGCACTGGCCGCGCCACATCGGCCATGAGCAGCGTGGCGTACCACTGGTTCGCGCGGTCTGCGAACGCTACCGCGTTCCCGCCGAGTACCGGGACCTGGCGATCCTGGTATGCCGCCATCACCTGCTCTGCCACCGGGCGGAACAGTTGCGCAGCGAGACGATACTCCGTCTTCTCGAGAACTGTGACGCCTTCCGGCGTCCGCAGCGTTTCCAGTGCTTTCTGCTGGCCTGCGAGGCGGACGCCCGTGGCCGCACCGGCCTGGAGGACCATCCCTACCCACAACGCGGCCTGCTCGCTGCCTGCATGGAAGCCGCGGCCTCCATCAGCGGCGGTGAATTCGCGCGTCAGGGCCTCCGGGGCAAGGCGGTCGCAAAGGCGGTCCGGGGCGCTCGCCTGCAGGCGATTACCGGGGCGCTCGCGGCATACCCGACTCCGGCGCCGGAATCCCCGCCGTCGCCG